>JAFTVH010000115.1 GCA_017465845.1 Lachnospiraceae bacterium
AAAAAGTAGCCGTAACCTACAGTGTATTCAAGAAGGAATTACCATTGGAAGAAGGCATCAGGCTGCTTCAGAAAGTGATTGCATAAGAAGGGCAACAGTTCAGCCGCGCCATTCGCAAAGTCGCGCCTGCGGCGCTTTCCGCTGCTTCGCAGCTACCTTTGCGAACAAAACTTTCAGTTTTGTTTATAATCGGGCGCTCCCTCAGAGAAGCTATCCGGATGAAAATTCGTGCAAGCACGATTTTCATCCAAATATCTTCTCTGGCTGAACTAGGATAAACGCATAAAGTAGAAGAAGCACATATGAAAAACTCCAACAATCACAATGCTTTTAAGTTCATTGGATTGTTGGAGTTTTTTATGCATTTTTTGCAAATTGATGCTTAAAAATGGGCGCAAAGGGGCTAGGTATCCTGTTTGGCAGTGTTCAGTGGTTTTCTAAGCAGTCCTGAATAGTTTCCGGAGAAAAACAGGATAGCAAGGTGCTCAAAGTTTCTTCGTATCCCCATCCAAACTTTTTGCGGATTACCCGTATGCTCATGTTGCCAAGTATAGGTTTTGCCAGTTTACATAGAGACAGAACCATTTTGTTCATCAGGCTCAAGTTGTTGAACGCTGTCTTATCCATGGTGGTGTTCATATCCTCCATCATGCTGTAATCCAGATGCCAGTGCAGGTTATTCTCAATTCCCCAGTGACCACGTATTGCCTGGGCAGCAGCTTCTATATCGTTCAGACTGGTTATGTAATAACGGATTTCTGTCGTCTCTTTTCCGTCGATAACATCACAGGTATATTTTTCGTAACAGATGAAATTTCTTAAACGTGACCACCCCATCACGCCATCCAGGCCACGTTTTGCTTTCTTCATATAATAACGTCTGATCTCCACCTTCCCATGTGCTTTTTCGGAGGTCTCATAATAATCTGAAGATTTCTTGATGCTGATAAGTGCTTCGGAAGAAAAGACTTTTTCAGCCAGGTCTAACAGTTTTCCCTGGTTCCCTTTCAAACCGCCTACATATTCTCCTTTACGCTCTGTAATGATCTTTATAGTCTCCTGTTGCGTATGCAGAGCATCGAATGTAACAACACAGCCACTCAGATCCATGTATTCCAAAAGCTTTTGGGCCACAGGGATTTCATTAGTTTTTTCATCGATAGCTTTGGAAAACAGGCATATTTCATTAGAGGCATCATAGATATGGAGTGTCTGAAGATTCCGAATCTTTTCATCGTAATTATATTTACGGCCGGTTCCACGTTGCTCCTTGCCATCTATACATATCTGCCGATATCCTTCTTCCTTGATTCCAAGACTCTTTTTAATAGCAGCCAGATTCTCCATCAGGAAGGCTACTGTTGTAGCCTGGAGCTGTTCCGTATCCATGAGGGAGAATACCCTGCGGAAAGTATCATGTGACGGGATGCCATTCTTGAGTTTCAGGAACTTTTTTAACCATCTTTGTTTTGTATGGCCAAAAGTTTCAATCTCGCCCCAGGTAGAAGCATTCCCAAGTACGGCCAGGAATGCGATAAGGATGATCTCTACCAGGGGATAGTCGACCATTGCCTGGACACGTGAATCGTCTATCTGTTTAAACACACACAAAAAACGGCGGATGACAGCTTTAGGGGGCTGTATCTGTGAATCCGGGACACCGGAAGTGGTGATCATATCCCTATATGATGCAAGAAAACGGTTTACTTTTGCCATTTTGCGTTCCTCCATTCGATGGAATATTGAGACGACAGTGCAGCTGCCTGTGAGGACAATTGTGAGCAATGAAGCCTGTCGTTTACCTTTATAAGCCGGACGAGAGAAAAATAAGCTTTTACAGCCTCAAGATCAGAGCCAAAAACCTTTAAGAGAGCATCTGAAATCATCCTGAAACCACGTTCAATGCCGACAAGTTGTGCTTCTGTAAAAGTATCAGGATAGACCACCTCTGGGAAATGAATAGAGAGATAGGAAGCTTTCCAAAGTTCCCTATCAGAAAACCCAAAGATGTAGCGAAGAATGGAACATCCATATATGAGATCACCATTCTTTACAAAGGATTTCCGCAGCCCGGTATGGATGTTGGGTGTGCAGGACAATATAGCGAAAGAAAGACCGAATTCATAAGAAATAACATCAGAGCGCACCTTGTCTTTGGGTGGGATAAGCCCATCCTCTTTTGTTATTCTGCCAAGGTATCCATCGCACACACGACGTACTTTGTTAGTACCTTTAATCCTTTCTGAATGAGCAGCATAAAGGTAGTATTTATCACCAACGCGATTGATATAAGTACCTTTTTCCTTATATTTCATCACCCATTCTGGATAATCAGCCATAGAAAACACCTCATTTCTCTAGTATTACATACTATGTAATACATTATAACATAAAAAGAGGAAGTAGTAAAGTGATTTTGTATAAGTCAATAGGCTTTGGGAAAAAATTGATGCGTTTATCCTGCCAATAGAGCGGATTTGTAATTTTGTCATTGCAATCCACAGTTAATTATGTTACACTAGTTTAGCAATCAGGCAGTAGCACACGCATAAAGGCGTACTGTCACCGCATAGAAAGCAGACCTACATAATACAACTGAATATACAATTGAATATTGCACCATTTCTTAAAGCATCATATGCCTTACAGAATGTTATATTACT
>JAFTVH010000020.1 GCA_017465845.1 Lachnospiraceae bacterium
GTAGATAATATACGGGGGAGGTATGGAGAGGATTCTATTATGCGGGACAGCTTCCTGACGGGAAATGTATCTCACATGAGCGGAGGGCTGGATAAAGAGCGTCGATCCGGTGTAACCATCGGAATCGATGTGGAAGGTGAGAATACAAGAATTATTTAACCGAATCAAGTAAGTCCCCCGCTTCAAGCGCGTGGAGCCCTAAGCGGTGGGGAGGGGACTTACTTGTGTCAGGTGGAGTACAAACTCCACCTGACAAACCGCGAAGCGGTTATGAGGTTATGAGCAAGTAGCGAAGCGGATTGCGAATATCCGCTTGATTCAAGTAGGGAGATTCGTTATGTGCGGGCGTTTTTATGTAGATGATGAGACGGCAAGAGAAATCGAGAGAACTGTACAAAAGATAGATGAAAAGCTCAGACGCAAAAGATGCACCGGGGATATTCACCCAACGGAATATGCAGCGGTGATTTCAACTGGACAGGAGGGCATGGTCGCCGATACCAAGAAATGGGGCTTCCCGGGATTTGGCAGCCAGAAAACCATCTTCAATGCCAGGGCAGAGTCTGTTTTGGAGAAGAAGATGTTTCGGGACAGTATTCTGCAGAGAAGGCTGATCATTCCTGCCACCGGCTTTTATGAGTGGAATGCGCGGAAAGAAAAGGTGACTTTTACATCCTTGGATGAGAATGGCAATAGTGTCGGAATTCTTTATCTTGCAGGGTTCTATAACCGATATGAGGGCGAAGACCGTTTTGTCATTCTGACGACAGCTGCCAATGCGTCTATGGCCGGCACCCATGACAGGATGCCGCTGATTCTGGAACCGCAGGAGATGGAAGCGTGGCTGCGGGAGGATACAAAGCTGGAGCAGTTTTTACAAAAAGAACCCCGACAGCTGAAAAAGAGTATGGAGTATGAGCAGCAGACTTTGATATTTTAACCGACAAACCGTGTAGCGGTTATGAGCAAGTAGCGAAGCGGATTGCGAATATCCGCTTGATTGTTTCATAAAAAAGAAAGAGGTAAATTGTCCTCTGTAAAGGAAACAATTTACCTCTACCAACATTATTGAACGACAACAGCCGTTCCGCTGGCCGTAACCATCAACATACCATTGTCGGCTCCCAATACTTCATAGTCGATATCGACACCGACAACAGCATTGGCACCAACACTTTGGGCACGCTGTTCCAGTTCATACAGGGCCTGAGTCCTTGCTCTGGTCAGTTCTTCTTCATAAGAATTGCTTCGGCCACCGAAGAAATTGGTTAAATTTGCAGCGAAATCTCTTACAAAATTTACACCGGAGATGACTTCTCCAAAAACGACTCCCCTGTATTCTACGATTCTTCTTCCTTCTACGGAAGGGGTTGTAGTAATGATCATATGCTCCATCCTCCTGTTGTTCTGACGTATGCAGACCGGTGAAGATAATTGCTTTATTCACTGGTGCTGCGATTTGATTTTAGTAATTCCAGTATAATAAATGATAAGCAGAATTGCCAGTCAAAATATAGCACGATACAGAAGATATTGTGCAGAATAGGATGGGCTGTAGGACGGTTACATTTTCACAAACACTTCTTTTCCAAGACCGCAGATGGGGCATACCCAGTCATCCGGGATTTCATCGAAAGGGGTGCCGGGAGCGATGCCGCTGTCAGTGTCTCCAAGCATAGGGTCATAGATATAGCCGCAGGGTTCACATACATATTTTTGGTATTCCATTTTCTTCCTCGCTTCTTTCTTTGCTAATGATGATTGTTTTACGAATGATTTATTTTACTAAGCACGTGAGGTTTCATATAACGTTTCCAGCTTCTTCAAATGCTCATATTTATGCCTGGCGCGTTGTGCAGCTTCAGCAAAAAGCTTTTTCGCTTCTTCAGGGCGTGTACGCATTAAGACTTTATAACGGTTTTCACCCTCCAGGAATTCCTCGTAGGAAAGCGTTGGCTCCTTGCTGTCCAGACTGAATGGATTTTTCCCTTCCGCTTTTAGGGCAGGATTGAAACGGAACAGATGAAAGTAGCCGGATTGTACTGCTTTTGCTTCTTCGTGCATCGAACTTCCCATACCTGCCTGAATACCGTGCTCGATACAGGGGGCGTAGGCGATGACCAGGGAGGGACCATCGTAGTCGGCGGCTTCCTGCAGAGCCTTCAAGGTTTGGTTATAATCAGCGCCCATGGCAATCTGAGCCACATAGATATAGCCGTAGCTCATGGCGATGGCTGCCAAATCCTTCTTAGGGCGTTTCTTGCCACCTGCGCTGAATTTGGCGGTAGAGCCAAGAGGAGTAGATTTGGAGGCCTGACCGCCGGTATTGGAATAGATTTCTGTATCAAATACCAGCATGTTGATGTTACGGCCGCAGGAAAGGACGTGATCCAGGCCGCTGAAGCCGATATCGTAAGCCCAACCGTCTCCACCGAAGACCCATACGGATTTCTCAGAGGAATCATTTCTGATTTCATTTGCTAAAAACATTCCATACCCAAATTCCGCGGCATCTTCAAAAAGGGAATTGGACCAGGCCGGCCCCTGTCCCTGCGCATTGCAGGTGTAGGCAGTGGAAGGTGCGGAGTTGGCCCAGATGGAAGAGCAGCCGGTGGCATTGGCGATATACATCCGTTCGCCGAAAAGCTGGGTCACCAAAACTGCATATGGTGTCTCTCCACATCCGGCACAGGCCCCGTGAAATTCCAGAAACGGCTTCAGAAATTGAGAACCTTTGACTGTGGTGGGTTTGAACTTTTCCGCGACTTCCTTTTTCGTAGGCAATTGCTTGGTATAGTCAAAATATTCCTGATGCTCTTCATGCTCATTCACCGGACACATTTCCAGTGCTTTTTTACCGGCCTTACCGGGACAGACCCCTGCACAGGAGCCACAGCCGGTACAGTCTACTTCAGAGACTGCAATAGAAAAAGCATATCCTTCCATGCCCATCATGGGAAGCGTCTTCATTCCCTCCGGGGCAGCAGCTTTTTCTTTTTCATCCATGACGGCAGGACGGATGACGGCATGAGGGCACACGTAAGAGCAGCGGTTGCACTGGATACAGTTTTCCGGTATCCATACAGGGGCTTCTGTGTTCACATTGCGGCGCTCGTGGGCGGTGGAACCGGAGGGGACGGAACCGTCTGCATAGGGCAGAAAAGCGGATACCGGAAGGTCATTCCCTTTCTGGGCATTGACTTTCTTCTGGATATTTTCCACATATTCCAGTATTTCACGTCTGTCCGGCAATAACTTGTTGTCAAAGAGCTCTTCTTCCGCATCTTTCCAGTGTTCCGGTATGGGATACTCGAAGACTTCCGCAAATCCTCTGTCGATGGCATCGTAGTTCATCTGCAGGATTTTGTCTCCTTTAGCCCCATAGCTTGTTTTGGCGGCAGCTTTCATCAGTTCGATTGCCTTTTCGGGAGGAAGGACGTTGGAAAGCCGGAAAAAGGCCGCCTGAAGGATGGTGCTGATTTTATTGTTCAGTCCAATCTCTTTGCCGATTCGGATGGCATCAATGAGAAAGAGGCGGATACGATGATTGGCAAGGTATCGTTTTACCGAACCGGGAATATATTCTTCCAGTTCCTTTTCTTTCCAATAACAGTTCAGTAAAAAGCTGCCGCCGTCTTTCAAATCCTGAGCCATCTGATATTTGTGCAGATATACCGGGTTGTGACAGGCTACCAGGTCGGCTTGCTCTACCAGATAAGCGGAGCGAATGGGAGAGGGGCCGAACCGCAGGTGAGATACGGTGAGTCCTCTGGATTTCTTGGAATCATAATCAAAATACGCCTGCACATAAAGGTCGGTGTGATCTCCGATGATTTTGACAGAATTCTTATTGGCACTGACGGTTCCATCGCCGCCCAGGCCCCAGAATTTGCAGCTGAAAGTACCGTTGGGCACACTGTTGATATTGGGGGGCAGAAGCAGGGAAAGGTGGGTAACATCATCCTGTATGCCAATGGTGAAATGGCTTTTCTCACGATTGTGGTACGCTGCCACAATCTGATTAGGCGTGGTATTTTTGGAACTTAAGCCGTAGCGTCCGCTGTAAATGGGAATCTGTGAGAAAACAGAACCCTTAAGGGCTGCAATCACGTCCAGATAGAGCGGCTCGCCCACGCTTCCCGGCTCCTTGGTGCGGTCCAGGACCGTGATCTGTCGTACGGAAGCCGGAATAGCTTTCAGAAAATGACCGGTACTGAATGGCCTGTAAAGGTGTACCTTGATGAGACCATATCGACCGGAGGGTTCCAGTTTTTTCAGGCAGTCGATGGTCTCTTCAATGGTCTCACAGACACTGCCCATGGCGATGATGACGTGGGTTGCCTGGGTATCTCCGTAATAATCGAAGAGGCCGTAGTTGGTCCCAAGCTTTTCGTTGACCTTGGCCATGTATCTTTCAACGACAGAAGGCATCTGCGTGTAGACCGGATTGCAGGCTTCTCTGGCCTGGAAATAAATATCAGGATTCTGAGCGGACCCCATCATCTTAGCCCGTTCAGGTGTCAGACCTCGCTTGTGAAAGGCTCTGATAGCATCCAAATCAGCCATTTCCTTTAAGTCTGCATAATCCCATATCTCGATTTTCTGCATTTCATGGGAGGTACGGAAGCCATCAAAGAAATGGATAAAGGGCAGACGACCGGATATGGCTGCCAGGTGCGCCACGGGAGCCAGGTCCATAACCTCCTGAACGCTGCTGCTTGCCAGCATGCAGGCTCCCGTCTGGCGACAGGCATAGATGTCGGAGTGGTCACCGAAAATAGAAAGAGCATGGGTAGCTATAGTGCGGGCTGCCACATGGAAGACACCGGGCAGTTGTTCGCCGGCTATTTTGTAGAGATTGGGTATCATCAAGAGTAGTCCCTGAGAGGCTGTAAAGGTGGTGGCCAGTGCGCCTGCGGTCAGGGCCCCGTGTACTGTACCGGCAGCCCCCGCCTCTGACTGCATCTGGACCACTTTGACCGGTTGTCCCAGAATATTTTCCCTGCCCTGGGCAGACCATTCGTCAGTATATTCCGCCATGGGCGAAGATGGGGTGATGGGATAGATGGCTGAAACTTCGGTGTAGGCGTAGGCTACGTGCGCAGCAGCCTGGTTCCCATCCATAGTTTTTTTCACACGTATCATGAATGCCTCCTTGCTTGTGAGTTTATGTTCAAAGGTAGTTTTACCGCGATTTATAAGAATTATTAGTTTTTGCAGAGGCAAGTTCATAAGAAACAGAAAATATGGTAGAATCATGGGAGTAGTTTCAGGTAACGGCGGTGCCTATGAAAAAAGCAGCAGAGTAGTAAGTTCTGCTGCTTAGAAATCTTATTTCAGGAATCCATTGACAATCTGTGCCTCAGCTTCGGCTTCGGTCAGTCCCAGTGTCATCAGCTTGATGATCTGTTCCCCGGCAATCTTACCGATTGCTGCTTCGTGAATCAGCTCAGCGTCCAGACTGTTGGCGGTAATCTCGGGAATCGCGCTGATTTTCGCATGATCCATGATAATCGCATCACACTCGGAATGCCCGGCACATTTATTATTTCCGTTAATCTTAGCCAGGAACAGCTGTCGGGAATCATCTCTTGCTACCGCTCTGGAGATGACATTGGCGCTGGAGCCCTCTCCGTTCAAATCTACATTAAAAGAAGTCTCAGCATACTGCTTGCCGTGGGTCATCAGTTTCTCGGTTACTACCAGCTTCGCACCGTCCGCCAGAGTAGCACTGGTGGAGCGCTTGGTGGAATCTACACCTTTGATCTGTACTGTCTCCATTTCCAGAAAACTGTTCTCGGCAAGATGAACAATCGTCTCCGGATTCATGATGCGCTCTCCGGAACCGTCCCCGCTTCCGTAATGCTTTTCTACATATTTTACATGAGAATTTTTTCCAATATAAAAAGCATGGATGCCGTCATGCCGGCTGTCCTTGTCACCGCTGTTGTGGATACCACAGCCTGCTACGATGGTTACGTCACAGTCTTCACCTACATGGAAGTCATTGTAAACCATTTCAGTCAGACCGCTCTGGCTTAAAACCACGGGAATATGAACGCTTTCTTTCTTAGTACCGGGCTTGATGATGATATCAATGCCCTGTTTATCTTCTTTCGTCACAATATCGATATGAGCAGTGGTGGAACGCCCTACGCTTTGTCCGTTGGCGCGAATGTTGAAAGCACCGGAGGGCATCTCATGGAGTCCTGCAACCTGCTCTAACAGATTCTTCTGAATTTCATCCATTATTAAAGTCCCCCTTCCTTATAAAAACGGCAACTGTCTGTTCCATTTAACAGTCCGGGCAAAATGTCTTTACGGCGTCCTCTGGACTGAACCGTGCCACCTGCAATCACAACGATTTCGTCAGCAATATTTAAAATCCTCTCCTGATGAGAAATAATGATCAGAGAGTTGTTACTGGTATCATGAAGCTCTTCAAATACCTTGATCAGGTTATTGAAACTCCACAGATCGATACCTGCTTCCGGTTCGTCAAAGACAGACAACGGAGTGTTCCTGGCAATGATCGTGGCAATCTCGATACGTTTCAGTTCACCGCCCGACAAACTGCCGTCCACGTCTCTGTTGATGTAATCTCTGGCACATAACCCTACCTTTGACAGATACTCGCAGGCTCCGGCAGTAGACAGCTTATTGCCGGCTGCCAGTGTGATCAGGTCCCTGACCTTGATGCCTTTAAAGCGGACCGGCTGCTGAAAGGCAAAACTGATGCCAAGGCGTGCACGCTCTGTAATGCTCATATGTGTAATATCTGTTCCGTTAAAAAGAAGCTTTCCGGAGGTGGGCTGTTCGATACCCATAATCAGCTTGGCCAGTGTAGACTTACCGCCGCCGTTAGGACCGGTGATGGCGATGAATTGATTGTCTTCCAGAGTCAGGCTGATATCTTTTATGATTTCTTTCCGGGCGGATTTTTCATCCGACACCTGAAAGGATATGTTTTGAAGTTCCAGCATGGTTCTTCCTCCTGTGTTGGTACTGAAGCAGGGACAAAAGGACATACAGTTATGAGCCTTTTAGCCCCGACATTTCAATAGTATAACACAAATTGGAAAAAAGCCATACTGTTTTTGTAAAAAAGTTTTGAAAAAATAAAAAAAGGGTATTGACAAAAACACTATAAGCGGTTAAAATAGTCCATGTTGCAGGTGATGAGCCACAACAAATAAGAAATGTGCGTTTAGCTCAGCTGGATAGAGCGTTTGGCTACGGACCAAAAGGTCGGGGGTTCGAATCCTCTAACGCACAGGCGGAAAGCCCAGTAAAATCAAGGGTTTCAGAAAAGAAAGCACTCCGTGACGGGGTGCTTTCTTTGTGGTTGGTTAACATTTGACTAACGTTAACCATTCCAGGGCTATCTGATTCTGCCTCTCGGTTTTATTCGGGTCAGGGATAAAGGTTGCTGTTTCGATGATCTGTTTGCCGGAAGAGTCTCTGTCATTGCTGACTACGACTCTGTAAGAGTTGTCCTTCCTTTCTTTAAAATGGGCATAAAAATGTCCGGGAAGATGAGGACTTTTTTGTTTTAGCCTAATAGTTCAGAAATGTTAATCTGTAAATCTTCGTAGATGCCAACGGATATTGTCTGACCGAATGTGAAGATAATTGGCGCTGCATCTTCTTCAAAGTGATATACGGTAGTCCGCTCTCTTGAGGGGTCGACAATCCAGTATTCACGTACACCGGCGTTTGAGTATAATGTCATTTTTGTACTATAGTCCATCTTGCGGCTGCTAGGAGAGACTACTTCAATGATAAAATCCGGTGCACCGTTGCAGCCTGCGTCTGTGAGCTTGGATTTGTCGCATATAACGCTGATATCGGGTTCAACGTAAGTTTTATCATCTTCATTCAGAAAGATTGCAAATGGGGCTGGTAACACCTCGCAACTACCCTTTTTGGAATCAATGTGGTTCGCTATTTTTTGGCAGAGACGTTGCAACAGTTTCTGATGCACATAATTTGGCGGAGCCATATCATAAACAACTCCGTCAATCAGCTCTGCGCGCTTGCCTTCCGGCAGTGAGTAAATGTAATCGGTTGTGTATTTGTCTGATTTTGGTAATGGCATACTGTGTACCTCCTTCTATAGTCATATATTCCCTGGTTCCGATGTTTATATCATTATAGTGCTTCTGGTTTAACTCAAGTGCGATGCGCTAAGCTTTTATGTTTTCGTACAGATTTAACATTAATCAAGCGGATATTCGCAATTCGCTTCACTACTTGCTCATAACCTCATAACCGCTTCGCGGTTTGTCAGGTGGAGTTTGTACTCCACCTGACACAAGTAAGTCCCCTACCCACCGCTTAGCGCTCCACGCGCTTGAAGCGGGGGACTTACTTGATTCGGTTAAACTTCAGCTTTCACGCTTATATTATCATAGTATGGAAAATAATTCAATGAAATACTAGATTACAGAATATAGAATTAGTCCATACGGATGCAGTGATGGTGTGTGGGGCGGTTTTTTTATGCACAAAGCGGTTATGGTTGCATATTTAGGACAAATTTGTTATGATATACCTGTCACACGGATTGAGTGGTTATTAGTAAGTATGTAAACGAAGGGAAGGCCTGTGCTTTCCCTTTCCTTTATAAAAAGTTTATAAAACCTTTGTTTTCCTTATATTTACGTAGAGAATCAGACATGCTACAATACAGATAAGTTCAGCATGAGGAAAAGGCGGCCTACAGAGCCGCAGAAAGCTGGTAATTATGAACGGAATCGTTTATGATGCAAGAAAAATCAAAGCATTTGAAGGGCTGCTTGCCCTGGGAGAATATGCAGGTAAAGAAGAGCGCTGGATCAGTGAACTCTGGGAAGCGCTGGTGCTGGATGAAGAGTTGATGAAAGAATTCATGTTTTATCTGGATCATCATACGTTGCTTGATCGGGTAAAATGCAGAGGATACGCTTTGACGGATCTCTATGTGTGGCAGATGGATCGCTATAATCTTATACGGGATATTGGGAAGAATACCAGTTGCTGTAATAAAGAAGCAATGGTATTGAATGCATTTCGGGCAATGGTTGAGATGAAGAAGGATCCCGATACGTATGTAAAGCGGCTGACGGAAGGAAGAGGTATGGATCAGCTGTTTTAGAAAGGAAAATATGAGCAGACAGGAATTTATAGACAGGTTGAGAATATCTTTGAAAAATGCACTTTCACCGTCCATGGTGGAGGAGCATGTAAGATATTATGAAGAGTACATTCATGCAGAGTTAAATAAAGGAAGAACGGAACAGGAGATTCTGGCATCTCTTGGAGATCCCAGACTGATAGCCAGAACGATTATAGAGACAAATACCTCGGATGAGAGTAACGAAACCAACCAGGGCTGGAACTACGAAGAGCAGTACAACAATAACGGCTATGGATATGGAGGTTTTCAGCAGACTACAACCAGAGAAGCCGGAGAGGTCAGAAAGATGTATCATGTTCCCGGATGGGTTTGGATATTAGTGGCAGTGTTGATTATCATAGTAATTTTCGGAATTGTTATGTCCGTATTGTCTTTCCTTGCACCGATACTGATTCCAATTGTGCTTGTGCTGTTTTTGGTGAAGCTTTTCAGGGACTGGCTGAATTGAGACGTTGCATGAGCAGGAAGGCATATAAAGTAATGAACCGCCAGGGGGGACCGGCGGCTCATCATGAGGGGAGTATAAAATAATTAATATATAAGGGTTCGTAAATAGAATTAAAGGGGGTTCTACTTACATGTATAATTATATGATATTTTTTACAAAATTGCAATATATCATGGTACTAAGGTACTAAGAAAATCGCGCATAATCAGTACTTCTTTTTGACATACTATTCCCGTAACTTATCAATAGACAGGAGGAAATAGAAAATGTCAAACAATAGTCAGAACTACACCAAGAATTCTGAGAACTGCAGAAGTAGCCAGAATGCACAGAATGCGCAGAACAGCCAGAACGCACAGAATAGCCAGAACGCACAGAATAGCCAGAATGCACAGAACGCTCAGGACAGCAAGAACAGCCAGAATAAGAACAGCAACAGCCAGAACAAGAATTATTAATGACTGAACGGTAACACATTTTTCAGGTCGGTAGGGACGTCTTTTGACGTCCCTATTTACATTTTCCGGGATATTTGATACAATAACCAAAAAATGAACAGGTAGCGTTTATGAAAAAATTTGAATTGATTGCTCCCTGCCACTTTGGCATGGAGGCAGTATTAAAAAGAGAAATTATTGACCTGGGATATGATATTACGGAAGTGGCGGATGGAAGGGTCACTTTTTTTGGTGATGAAGAGGCTCTTTGCCGTGCTAATATTTTCCTGAGGACGGCCGAGCGGATTTTGATCAAAATCGGAAGCTTCCATGCGGAAACGTTTGAAGAATTATTTCAGGGGACGAAGAGCCTGCCCTGGGAAGAGTATATTCCGGTTAACGGAAAGTTCTGGGTGGCTAAGGCGGCTAGTGTGAAAAGTAAGCTGTTCAGCCCCTCGGATATTCAATCCATTATGAAGAAAGCAATGGTGGACAGGCTGAAGAGTGTGTACAATGTCAATTGGTTTGCAGAAGACGGGGACAGTTTCCCGGTCAGAGTCTTCCTGATGAAGGATGAGGTCACGGTAGGACTGGACAGTACAGGAGAATCTTTGCATAAGCGGGGCTATCGTAAGCTTACGGCCAAGGCTCCTATCGCAGAGAATCTGGCAGCTGCCATGATCATGCTGACACCCTGGAACAAAGACCGTATCCTTGTGGACCCGTTCTGCGGCAGCGGTACCATTCCCATTGAAGCAGCTATGATGGCTGCCAATATGGCGCCAGGCATGAACCGTTCTTTTACGGCGGAAAGCTGGGGACACATTATCGGAAAGCGTAACTGGTATGATGCGCTGGATGAAGCCAATGAAATGGTAGATCTGTCGATGGAGACCGATATTCAGGGCTACGATATTGATGATAAAATGGTGACCATCGCCAGAGAAAATGCGAAGCTGGCAGGAGTGGATCATATGATTCATTTCCAGAGAAGAGGAGTGGAGCAGCTCAGCTCTCCCAGAAAGTATGGTTTCCTCATTACCAATCCGCCATACGGAGAGCGTTTGGAAGACAAGTCTGCCATGCCTGCTCTGTATCGTACCATCGGAGAGCGTTTTAAGAGCCTGGACAGCTGGAGCATGTATCTGATTACCGCCTACGAACAGGCTGAAAAGGATATCGGCAGGAAAGCTGACAAAAACCGCAAGATTTATAATGGAATGATGAAGACATATTATTATCAGTTCCTGGGGCCGAAGCCGCCCAAAAGGAACTGAGGGAGGAACAGTGAAATGAAAGGAAGAATCGTATTTGCAACCGGCAATGCAGGCAAGGTGAAGGAGATTCAGATGATAATGGAAGATACCGGTATGGAAGTCTTATCTATGAAAGAAGCCGGAATTTCTGTTGATATTGAAGAAAATGGAACCACCTATGAAGAAAATGCGCTGATCAAGGCAAGAGAAGTTGCAAAATATACAGATGCCATCGTGATGGCAGATGATTCCGGACTGGAAGTGGACTACCTGAATAAGGAGCCGGGGATTCTTTCGGCCAGATATCTGGGAGAAGATACTTCTTATCGAATCAAAAATCAGAACCTCATCGATCGCCTGGAAGGAGTATCGGACGAAAAGCGTACTGCCCGGTTCGTGTGTGCCATAGCAGCTGTGCTGCCTGATGGAAAAGAATTGACTACCAGAGCCACTATTGAGGGAAGGATCGGTTATGAAGAAAAGGGAAGCCATGGTTTTGGCTATGACCCCATATTTTATGTCCCGCAGTTCGGGAAGACTACGGCAGAGCTGACAGAAGAAGAGAAAAACCAGGTCAGTCATCGTGGAAAAGCTTTGCGTCTGATGAAAGAGGAGCTTAAGCGTTATGAAAATACTGGTTGTTAGTGATACCCACAGAAAGAATGATAATTATTTTGAACTTCTGCAGCGTCTGCAGCCGTTAGACATGGTGATTCACTGCGGAGATACGGAAGGCAGTGAATATGCGCTTTCTCAGGCGGCGGACTGTCCCGTGCAGATGGTCCTTGGCAACAACGATTTCTTTTCCAGTCTGCCCAGAGAACTGGAATTTAAAGTGGGAAAATATACTGTGTGGGTGACTCACGGCCACAACTACTATGTTTCCATGGGGAATAAGATGATCAAGGAAGAAGCACGGTCCAGAGGAGCAGACATCGTAATTTACGGGCATACACACCGGCCGGAAATTGATTTGGAGGACGATGTCATTGCTATCAATCCGGGCAGTATCTCTTATCCGCGCCAGGAGAATCATAGGCCCTCCTATATTATTATGGAGGTTGACCGGTTTGATGAGGTGCATTTTACGATTGCATATTTGTCAGCTTTGAAGAATAAAAATTTTTCGCAATAAAAATATAAGATTTTAACCATGATACAGCTCTGTTATAGTAAAATAGAAGAAAATATTTTACGCAATGGAGCTGTTTTTTTATGCGAAAGAAAGAAAAACGCGAGAGAAA
>JAFTVH010000116.1 GCA_017465845.1 Lachnospiraceae bacterium
CTCCTAAGCGGAAGGCCAGCGGTTCGAATCCGCTCAGGAACGCTAAAAGATGTTACAGTTTGCACGTCTGTTATAATAGAAATTTTATATGATGAAATGTGAAGCGTAGCACATGAAAAATGCAGAAAAAATATTTTTAATTTTTCTGCATTTTTTATTTTGGTTTGGGTAGTAACAGAAATTACTTGGAATGGAGGCAAAACCATGGCAAGGAATTGTAGAACTTGCAGGAACATATGTGATAATTTCTGTATCACCTGCTCTGACAGGAATACAGCTGTTAAAGAATCTTTGCATTCTTTCTGTAATTCCCGGGCGTAAATCCGGTTGTTTTTTTAAACAAAATCTTAAAGTGCGAGTCAGAACGAAAACCACATTCAGATGCAATTTCTGTCAGTGGTTTATCTGTATAGATAAGCATTCTTTTAGCCGCATTCATTCTTAAAGAAGTCAGAAAGTCATGAGGCGTATATCCTGTATCTCGCTTAAAAAGTCGCAGTAAATGCAGGCTGGAATAACCGGAAATCTTTCCCAGATAATCAAGCGATATATCCCGGGAATAATACTTTTCCATATAAGCAATGCTGGTTTCTACGGCTGTGCAGTATTTTTTTCGAGAATATACACCTTCAAACAATTGGGACAAAAGGGACAATAAAAGAGCGTTCTGTTTTACCGGTGCAATAAGCTCTTCTGAATGAAAGAGTCGAATTAACTCTTCAAATGTCTTCCGGTATTCGCCGTCAGTGTGGAAATATTCAGGAATACCATCCAGGAGCTGGTTCTGGTATAATATGTTGCTCTGTCCGAAATCAAAATATACAGTGTAGCAGCTATAGTAGGAGGTGCTGCACATATAGGTTCCCGGGCGCGCAAATCGTATATCACCATAGTTGACACTATATTCGTTGCCATTCATATTTATGACACCGTTTCCTTTTATGTAAAAACTAAGTTCATAAAGTTCTGCAATTCTTTCCGGGCTTATTTGTCCCGGCTCTTTTTCCGTTTCAAACAAACGACTCAGGGAAATTCTTGGAAGCATGGCTTCTATGGGTAAATGTTGAGTAATCATAAGTTAATCCCTTCACAATGTAAATAAATCGAACTTTTATGTCATGAATACAAATTGATGTTTGTAATAAACTAGCATAAAATTGAAGAGCGGTCAAGAAGTTTGGATGTTAATTTTTCAAATTACAGTTCAGCCATAGAATATAATGACGGGCGAATGATGTCTTTGTGAATGGCAAGCGTGAACTGTAATATCTATTTGGAGGAGATCATGGATAAAGATTTTATTTTAACCGGTGAGTGCGCAAAGAAATTATATCATGAGTGTGCAGAGAAGCTTCCTATCATCGACTACCACAATCACCTTTGTGTAGCAGATATCGATGCTGACAGAAAGTTTGACAACATAACAAAGCTGTGGATCAGTGTAGACCCATACAAGCACAGAGCCATGAGGATTCTGGGAATTCCGGAAAAATACATTACCGGAGATGCTTCCGATTACGAAAAGTTTGAAAAGTGGTATGGATGCCTGCCAAGACTTGCGGGAAACGCGTTATTCGACTGGTCTGTTATGGAGTTTGACAAAGTCTTCGGAATGGAGCTTTATCCTTTTGAGAAAGAAGCAAAAGCAGTATGGGAAGAAGCAAACGAAAAGCTGAAAGATCTGTCTGCGCGTAAGATTCTGGACAAATTTGCTATCGAGTATTGTGCTCCATGTGCGTCTCTGATTGATGACTTAACATTGTTTGATAAATCTAAGGGAATCTGTCCATCTTTAAGAGGTGATGATATCGTTGCTGTAAATGCTGCCTACGCAGACAAGCTTGAAAAGTTGACCGGCATGGAAATAAACAGCCTGGCAGAGTATGAGGAAGCTATTGAGAAACGTTTGCAGGCATTTGTGGAGGCAGGATGTAAATATTCTGATCATGCCCTGGATGACGGTTTTGAATATGTACTTGATGATGGTAGAAATGAAGAAAGATTTCAGGCAGTACTCCGGGGGGAGATATTGAACGAAAGAGATAAAAAGTATCTTTCATCAAGAATATTAAAAACACTGGCCGGGTTTTATGCGAAATATGGCTTTACCATGCAGCTTCATATAGGTGCGAAGAGAAGCACCAGTACACGTCTTCGCAAGATAGCAGGACCGGCAGGCGGTTATGCGGCAATCGGTAACTGTGTCAATGTGAAATCACTGACAGACATGCTGGATGATATTGAAAAGCAGGAATATGGACTTCCCAAAACACTGCTCTTTACCTTAAATCCGGCGGATAATGCAGTGATGTCTATCCTTTCCGGTTCCTATAGTAAGGATGGAGTGGAAGCAGTGATCAGCCAGGGACCGGCTTGGTGGTGGTGCGACCATTATCAGGGTATGTGTGAGATGCTTGATCATCTCTCTGTTTTCGGAGTCATGTCCACTTTTATAGGCATGACGACTGATTCCAGAAGCCTGCTTTCCTTTGTAAGACATGACTATTTCAGACGTATCCTTTGTGAATGGATTGGCCAAAAGGTTGCAAAAGGCATACTGCCTGATAATTTTGAAATTTTATCAGATATTGTAAAAAGAATGTGTTATGACAATGCAGCAAAAACAATCAAGGAGGAAATTTAAAATGCATTTCAATGACAGAAACGAAATTATTGAACTGACTCCCCTGTGGAAAGGGGAACGTTTTCCGGACGGAAGACCCAAGGTGCCGGATAAGTATCTGGATGCTCTGCAAAAAATGACATTGGAAGAGGTATGGAAGCCTATTTACGTGCTTGGTTATGAAAACCAGTTCGTGGGCGGTGGGGAAGCTCCGTTACATACACTTCATGATGATGGAAGAAAGCTGATCGGCAGAGCTGTTACCTGCAGCTATTGTCCGACTCGTCCCGATCTGCATGACATCATGTTTGCCAAAGGTGCAGAAGAAGGAAGAAAAGGTAACTACAATCAGTGGGTAATTGATACTCTGGTGGAAAGAGACGTAGTTGTTGTAGATATGTACGACAAAATCTATAAAGGTACTTTCCTGGGCGGAAATCTTACCACAGCGATCAGGACAAGAACCAAGACCGGCGGTGCTGTTGTCTGGGGCGGTATCAGAGATGTAGAGCAGATGAAGCAGGTGCCCGATGTTCAGGTTTATTACAGAGGCATTGATCCGACTCCTATCAGAGAGTTTGTCATGACAGGCTTCAACTCCGTTACAAATTTCGGCGGTGCTGTATGCCTTCCCGGTGACGTTGTATTTGGTGCCGGCGGCGGTGTATTGTTCATTCCCAGCCACCTGGTTGCAGATGTTGTGGAAGGTGCTGCCAAAACCCATGTAAAAGATGACTTCGGATTTGAAATGATTGCACAGAATAAATTCACAACTGCTCAGATCGACAGAAATACCTGGACAGTTGAAATGCTGGATCTGCTTACCGAGTGGATCAGGACAGACGAAAGAGGTGCGCAGTATCGTGATCTTGACTGGTCAAAGGAATATGACCTTGCCATCAACGGCGACCCCAATGATACACAGAGTGCACTCTAATTAATAAAAAGAACAGGAGTAATAAGAATGGATACCTATTTTAATGACAAAATTGCAGTAGTAACAGGTGCAGGCGGAGTGATCTGCTCCGAAATTTCAAAAGGACTGGCAGATCTTGGTGTTACCGTTGTTCTTGTTGGAAGAACTATGGAAAAACTGGAAAAAGTAGCAGAAGAAATTAAGACGGCCGGCGGTAAATGTAAGGTATATTCCTGTGATGTTGCTGATGAAAAAGAAGTGAATGATCTGGCTGCAGCAGTGATTGCAGAATACGGTAAGGTTGACTATCTTGTAAATGGTGCCGGTGGAAATAACAGTAAGGCAACTACAACAATTGCACAGTTTGATCCCAGAGAGCTTGATGAGAACCGTCCCGAAGATTTAAGAGGTCTCTATAATGTAGATATGCAGGCTTTTGAAAATGTGATCAGACTCAATACAATGGGTTCTGTATATCCGATCCTTGCTTTTGCTAAGTATATGGTAAAAGAGGGAAGCGGCAGCATTGTAAACTTTGCTTCCATGAACAGCTATTGTCCTCTGACAAGAAATTTTGCGTATGCTATGAGTAAGGCTGCAGTTGTTAATTTCACAGAGTCTCTGGCTGCCTATTTTGCAGAAGCAGGCATCAGAATCAATGCAGTTGCTCCGGGATTCATCGTTAACGAGCGCAGTAAAGTTTATCTTGGTACCGTAGAAGATGGTCTCACAGAGCGCGGTAAGAAGGTAATCGGTCATACTCCTATGGGTAAATTCGGACAGGCAGGCGATATGTTCGGCTGCGTAAAATTCCTGCTGGATGAAAGAGCTTCTTCTTTTGTTACCGGTGTTACAATTCCTGTAGATGGCGGTTTCCTGACTCTTAGTGGCGTATAAAAGGAGGTTTTTATGCTTCTTACAGATTATTTCAGATATCCCAAAGACTCCACATGGGATATCGCAAGACAGTGCGGCGTGGAGCATGGTGTTATCAGACTTCCGGAAGATGGATCATTTGATCTGACAAATGCATCTCACTGGCAGAAGGTTTATGATGACTTTGTAGACTTTGGTATCAAGCCTGTGATTATCGAGCCAATGCCAAATGAGCTTCATGATCATATCAAAGCCGGTGATGAAAAACGCGATGAGTCCATTGAAAAGGTAATTAAAATGTTCCCTATCATGGATAAGCTTGATATCCGTACCATATGTTTTAACTGGATGGCACATATCGGATGGTGCAGAACGAGAGCTGATATTGTGGAAAGAGGCGGCGCAAAGGTAACAGGCTTTAATATGGCAGAGTTTGTTCCCACAGATGCCTGCATTACAGAAAAAGAACTCTGGGATAATTATGAATATTTCCTGAAAGCAGTCATTCCTTATGCTGAAAAATACGGTATCAATTTGGCGCTTCATCCGGATGATCCGCCTACAAAGCTTGGCAATGTATCAAGGATCATGACAAGCTTTGCAAATATTGATAAGGCCATCAACGGGGTGGTTCCCAGTAAGAATCTGGGTGTTACCATGTGTCAGGCTACTTATCATATCATGGGTGAAGATCTATACAAAGTAATTCCGGCGCTGGCAGAGAAAATTTTCTTTATCCATTTCAGAAATACCACCGGAACGATTCAGAATTATCGGGAGACCTTCCATGATAATGGTGCAATCGATATGGCAGATATTATGAAGCTGTACAAGAAATGCGGTGTCGATGTACCTATCAGAGTTGACCATGTACCTACTATGGTGGGTGAGGATATGGTGAACCAGGGATATGATGCGATAGGAAGATTCTTCGCAATCGGTTATCTGAAAGGTATTATGCAGGCAGTATAATAACTTAAGAATTTTTAATAATGAATAACTCCAAACAAGGCAAAATGAAAGAATGCTATGTTTGGAGTTATTTTTGTGTACATCCGTTTTTAAAAATAAGAGGTAACAAAATATATATTTTTGGTTCCGCAGAGAGATAGAAGATTACTGAGGTCTATGTTATTTTTATGATATAAAGTATGTTTTTACAGGTCACACACGTGATCCCAAAAAACTGTAAGAATTCATGGAGGAGAACATGGAGCAAATAACAACCTTAATGATCGGAACAGGCGGTTATGGCGGTATGTATTTAAAGGAATTGCTGTATGCACCACGGGCCGGGCAGTTTCAGATTGTAGGAGCAGTAGACCCATATGAGATGCGCAGGCTATGATAGACGTGCGCAATCGCACGGGACGAAAGCTGGCCATTGGTTTTCAGTGGAGCTTCAATGAGTCCATTCTGCAACTGAAGCAGGATATTTTAAATGGCGTGTATGGAAAAATCAAGCAGTTTAAGACAATAGTATATTTCCCCCGTGATCTTGACTATTATCATCGGGGAAGCGGATGGGCAGGAAAACGTCGTCTCAATTCCGGTGAGTGGCTGCTTGACAGTGTGGCATCCAATGCTACAGCGCATTATTTGCATAATATGCTGTTTCTGACAGGCGCTCAGATGGACAGGAGTTCAGAACCGGCAGTCATGGATGCGGAGGTATATCGGGCCAATCCCATCGAAATGTTTGACACCTGCGCACTGCGTATTGTAACCGCAGATGATACAGAGCTGTTGTTTTATGCGACTCATGCCGTTCCTGAGGAACAGGTACAGGATCCGCTGTTTGTCATAGAAGGAGAAAAGGGAAAAGTAACGCTGCAGTATGAAAATGGACAGGAAATTATGACGGGGTGCCTGATAGATGGTCAGATCATCCATTATAAGCCGCCCGGTCCGAGGCATATTGACAAGCTCTATTGCATGGGAGATGCCATTAGGGAAGATGCTTTTCTGCCATGTGTACCGGAGACGGTGCTGCCTCATCTGAAATGTATCTGTGGTCTGGGGGAAAGCTTTCCTGAGACGCCGGAATTTGCCGGGGAATATATTTGTTACAGCGAGGATGCTCATCAATATACGTGTAAGGGATTGGGACAGGCCTTGATGGAATGCTGGCAGGAAGCAAAGCTGCCATATGAAAAGCAGATTCCATGGGCGTATAAACCTCACAAGATTATATTTTAGGGGGAAAAGAGATGAAGATAGTCATAATTGGTGCCAGCGGACATGGTGGCCTCTGTGTGCCTAAGACAATGTGTGAGGATCTGAATTTCGTTGCCATTGCACCCGGCAGCAAGGGAGAAAATGTGGATGGTATGGTGCGGACATTACACATGAAGGGATACACACCTGCCATATATTCGGACTATCGGGAAATGCTACGCAAAGAAAAGCCTGATGTGGCAATCGTGGATAATTTCTATGGAGAGCATGCACCGGTAATTCTGGATGCATTTGGGGCAGGCTGTCATGTGCTGGCGGAAAAGCCGGTGGCGGCAACGATGGAGCAGCTGGAACAGCTTCGTGAGGCATGGGACAAGGCAGGCACAGCATTTTCGACCATGTTTACTTATCGGTATAACGGAGCATTTTACCGTGCATGGAATCTGATTCAGGAGGGAGCTGTTGGAAAAGTAAGGCTTCTGAATGCGCAGAAATCTTACAAATATGGTACGCGCCCTGATTTTATGACAAGACGGGAGACCTACGGCGGCACCATTCCATGGGTAGGAATCCATGGTGTGGATTGGATATTGTGGATGAGCGGAGGTCGTTTTGAATCAGTCACTGCAGTACAGTCTGCAGCCCAGGCGCCAAATGGCATCAGTCCGGAGACCACCGCGCTTGCGCAGTTTCGCATGAATGATGAAATGATGGCGTCACTGACTATCGATTATCTGAATCCGGCTGCAGCACAGGGTCATGGAGATGACCGGATTCGTGTAGTTGGTACAAAAGGGGTGTTGGAGGTTCGGGATAACCGCGTGACGCTCATAAATGGTGATGGTGTGCAGCATCCGGAGAACCTTCCGGATGAAGATATGTTTGCAGATTTCCTTCGCCATGCGGCAGGAAAGGGTCCCTGCCGCATTTCCGGAGAAGAAGTCTTTACCGTCACCCGCGCAGCACTGCTTGCTCAGTCGGCGGCGGACAGCGGCGAGATAATCTGTTTTGACAGATGAGATTGCTTTCGATACTGTAAGGGCGTAACAGATTCTTTGGATTTAAATATCTGGACAAAGTTGTTCACGTTCTGATAACCCACTTTTTCCGCAATTTGAGCCACAGAGAAATCTGTCGTGATCAATAGCTTCTTGGCTTCCGAGATACGAAATTGTATCAGGTAATCCTTGAAGGTAGAGCCGACAATGTCCTTAAAGGCGATGGACAGACTGTGGCGATTGACAAAGTTAGCATCC
The DNA here is from genome assembly GCA_017465845.1 of Lachnospiraceae bacterium. Lineage (GTDB taxonomy): Bacteria > Bacillota > Clostridia > Lachnospirales > Lachnospiraceae > Acetatifactor. Next base: position 7,850 of record JAFTVH010000116.1, read on the forward strand.
GCAATCTCCTGAAGGGTAATCTGCCGGTCATAATGTTCATTCACATATCGCTGCGCATTAATCACTGCGTCAGAAATGTTCGTATGACTGCGCTGCGGAAAGAATTGAGGATTTATGCGGTATAAGTCTATCAGGATTGCCACCACCAGAGTGGCACATCTGGTTACATAAAATGGGGCCTGATTCGTATATTCATTTGCCAGGCGGTCGAAATGTGGGAGAATGATATCAAAAGCCTCATCACTCAACTTGATGACATGACAGAATTCCTTTGGCCGCTGCAGGAAAATGGAAAGCAATTCTTCATCCTTGATATTGGTCATTATGTGACTGCCGGACATGGAGGCCACATACCTCTCATAAGGCATTTCCTGAACAACAAAGCTATGGCGCTCCAGACGGCTGATAAAAACAAGAGATTTCTCATCAACATTATATTGCTGATGATTGATAAAAAAAGAAGCTCTTCCGCCTGTCACCAGAATCATCTGATACTCAAAATGAGCGTGCGGGGAACTGGAAAGAGATTCATTATTTTCATCGGCGTAATAACAACTGATCGTGGGGAGATGCGTGTATTCCATAGAGTTTCCTCGCTTTCAAAGGTTTGTTCACGTGTGAACTGTTAACAAAAATTATAGTAAATAGAAAGAAAGGTGTCAATAAATGAAGCATGAAAGATTCCATTACAAAAGACTGGAAGAAGTAAGGGCAAAAGCAGCTGAATTAAACGTGTATCTTCCCTTCGCTGAGGATACCCATGTGTTGAAGGAAGAGGTTTCCTTTGGGAATGTTACTTTGAAGAATCGTCTGGGAAATGCTCCTATGGAAGGAGCAGATGCCCTGCCTGACGGGTCACCGTCGGAATTAACTTTAAGGCGGTACATCAGAGAGGCCGAAGGGCAGGCCGGCATGATATGGTTCGAAGCCATTTCCATAGTGCCGGAAGGTCGTTCCAGCTCTCATCAGCTGATGCTGACGAAGGATAATCTGGAACAATACATAAAATTTACCTCTGCCATCAAAGAGGCAGGAATCAAGGCAAATGGTTTTGCGCCGTATCTCATTATGCAGGCCAATCACAGCGGACGATATTCCAACCCGCAGGGGAAACCTGCGCCGATGATTGCGTATCGTCATCCGGAATACGAAAAATTACGGGCTGCAGATGACAGCTGCATTGTTTCGGATGATTATTTAAAGGGCATGGAGGAAAAATTCGGGGAAGCTGCCCTCCTGGCAAAGAAAGCCGGATTTGATGCCGTGGACATCAAATCATGTCATGGTTATCTCTTGGCTGAACTGTCCTCTGCATATCTGCGCCCGGGTCTTTATGGCGGAAGCTTCGACAATCGTACACGACTTCTCAGGAACGGTATTGCGGCAGCTAAGGTCCATGAGGATAAGGATTTCCTGGTAACAGCCAGAATCGGAATTTTTGACGGCTATGCATATCCTTATGGCTTTGGTGTAAAAGAGGGTGAAGGTGCGGTTCCGAATATGGAAGAGCCTATCCGTCTGATGCAGATCCTTCATAAAGAATATGGTGTTCCGATGGTGAATCTGACTGTGGGAAATCCTTATGTGACTACACATGTAACACGTCCTTTTGACAGAGGAAAATATATTCCTGATGAGCATCCGCTGTATGGTGTGGCAAGAGCCATCAGGTGCATGGGTGAAGTGAAGAAAGCAGTTCCGGGTATGGTCATCTCTGCTTCCGCGCCTTCCTACCTGCGTCAGTATTCTGATCTGTATGCGGCAGGAGCTGTAGAAGAAGGTCTGTGCGATCACATGCTGTTTGGAAGAATGTCCTTTGCAAATCCGGCGTTTCCAAAGCAGATCATCGAAAACGGAAGAGTAGATGAAAATAAAGTTTGTGTGGCGTGCGGTAACTGCGGAGATCTGATACGTGCCGGCAAACCTACCGGATGTGTGGTGCGTGATTCTGATATTTATTTGAAATATTACAGAGAGTTTCTGGAAGAAAACAAGAAATGAGAAGAGCGGAAATGAGAAAAACAGCAATTATAACAGGCGCAAGCCGCGGAATCGGGTATGCGATCGCAAGACAGCTGGGGCTGGATGGTTATCAGGTAGTGATCTTGGCCACCGGCAAACAGGAAAAATATACAGATTCCCTGCAGCAACTGACAGACCGGGGAATCATCTGGCATTACGTTCAGGGAAGTATTGATTCCCGGCAGGATAGAGAGCGTCTTCTGGATGAGACGCTGCGGTGTTTCGGAAGAGTTGATGTTTTGGTAAACAATGCCGGAGTGGCACCGCTGCAGCGTAAGGACCTGCTTGAGATGAGCGAAGAAAGTTTCGATCGTGTCATAGGAATCAATACGAAGGGAACGCTTTTTCTGACGCAATTAGTAGCTAAGCAGATGATCGAACAAGAGCAGATCTGGAGCACAAAGGGGACAATTGTAAATGTAGGTTCCTGCTCCGCCGAGGTCTCCTCGGTTTCAAGAGGCGAATACTGTATTTCCAAGGCGGGAGTGGCCATGATCACCCAATTGTTTGCAGACAGACTTGCCGGAGAGGGCATCCTGGTTCATGAGGTACGGCCGGGCGTTATTGCAACCGATATGACCAGTGCGGTAAAGCAAAAATATGATGCAATGGTGGAAAACGGCGTCTTTCCCATCAAACGATGGGGTACACCGGAGGATGTGGCGAATGCAGTCAGTCTGTTCTGTTCCGATAAGATGAGCTATACAACAGGAAATTATCTGGATGTTGACGGAGGCTTTCACATCCGCAGGCTATAGTTTTGGAGAATTCTATGAAAAATATTTCAATCATTCGTCTCAACACCCTTGTAGTGGGCTCCGGCGCGGCCGGTTATAGTGCAGCACTTCGATTAAAGCAGCTGGGTGTGGAGGATGTTGCCATTGCTACCGAGGGGGTAAAAGTGGGAACCAGCCGTAATACAGGCTCTGATAAACAGACCTATTATAAACTGGGAATGGCAGGAGATACTGCAGATTCCGTGGCAGCCATGGCTAAGGATTTATTTGCCGGTGGCTGTGTAGATGGCGACAATGCCCTTGTGGAGGCTGCGCTTTCTGCAAGATGCTTTCTGAACTTATGTGAGCTGGGGGTGCCATTTCCTACCAATCTTTACGGGGAATATGTGGGCTATAAGACCGATCATGATCCATGTGCCAGAGCGACATCGGTTGGGCCGCTCACATCAAAGGAAATGACGGAAAAGCTGGAAGCAGAAGTAATTCGCAGAGGAGTTAAGATTTATGATCACATGCTTGTGATATCTGTCATAAAAGACGGAGTGCGTGCAGCGGGCGTACTGGCACTGGATACAACTGCGGCGGCAAATGCAGATAGAACTGCGTCTATGTCGGCAGGACAGGCAAAATTTTGCCTCTTCAACTGTAAAAACATCATTTTTGCTACCGGCGGTCCCGGAGGAATCTATGCTGACAGCGTTTATCCCATGTGCCATAACGGCTCAAACGGTGTTCTCTTTGAAGCCGGTGTAAAGGGGCAGAATCTCACCCAGTGGCAGTACGGCCTTGCCTCGGTAAATCCCCGATGGAACGTTTCGGGAACCTACATGCAGGTATTGCCAAGATTTGTTTCCGTAGATAAAGACGGTAAGGAGTACGATTTCCTAGAGGAATATTTTGAGGATGAGAGCGACAGCCTTTCTATGGTATTCCTGAAGGGATACCAGTGGCCTTTTGATTCGAGAAAAGTGTTGAAGGGTTCTTCCGTCATTGACCTGCTTGTGTACCGGGAAAAGGTGATGCGCGGGAGGCGGGTATTTCTTGATTTTACACACAATCCCGGCAAAAAGAAGGAACTTGATTATACGAAACTTTCTCAGGAAGCCCAGGAATATCTGCAAAAGGCGGGAGCCTGCTTCGGCACACCGATTGAGAGACTTGCTCATATGAATCAGCCGGCAATCGAACTGTATGCATCAAAAGGCGTTGACCTTTATAAAGAAAAGCTGGAGATTGCTCTATGTGCCCAGCACAACAACGGAGGCACCAAGGTCGATCTTTGGTGGCAGACGGATGTTGAGGGACTGTTTGTGTGCGGTGAGGCAGCAGGTACCCATGGTATTTACCGTCCCGGCGGTTCTGCATTGAATGCCGGTCAGGTGGGAGCGCTCCGTGCTGCACAATATATTTCTGCAAAAGGGAAAGGCGCTCCAATGAAGGATGAGGATTTTCTTATTCTTGCAAAACCTGTAGTGGAGGAACACAGCCGGTTTGCCCGGAAGGTACTGGGCAATCCTTGCAATGCTTCTCCGCTGTTAGAGAAGGCGAGAAAGCGCATGAGCGCCCGGGGCGGCGCTTTGCGGGAATCAGAACAGATTGAGCAAGCTATCCTTGAAAATGAAGAAGATTTAAAGGTGCTTGCGAATGATTGCGGCGCAAGGGGCAGCAGTGGCCTGAAGCAGGCATATCGCCTGCGGGATGTGCTTATCTGCCAGAAAATGTATCTGTATGCCATGAAGTCGCATATAGAGCATTTTGGAAAAACATGCGGCTCCGCATTGTATTATGATAAAAACGGTATCCTGCGCGACGGCTTGGAAGAAGTATTTCGGTTTTCTTTGGACGGAGGGGAAATAAACGGAACGGTTCAGGAGATGACCTATGGGGAGACCTGCACAGCCTGTTATCGTCCGGTGCGTCCGCTTCCGGAGGGCGGAGGGTTCTTTGAGAATGTGTGGCGAAAATTCAGGGAGAGATGGGAAGGTTAGTTTTAGGGAATATCACGGTGAGGATTTGGATTATGTGATGTGCCCTGTTTCTAATGGAGTTATAAATTCTATAAAGTATCTGTGAATTTACTATGAAACTTGTTTGCAGTTCCTTGACAGACGGAAAAATGAAGGATTATAATCGGATTAGTTAATAAATGAATTTTAATTTTGTCTTGTCACAAGTTGTTTCAAGGTACAGGTTGTTACAAATTACAAGTTGCCACAAATTAAGAAAGGATGTGTAATTATGGCATATTGTGAAAGCTGTGGTTCCAATGTAGCAGACAATGCCAATTTCTGCACCAACTGCGGAGCTGCATTAAATGTTTCCAATAGTAGTTCAAGTAATAATTCAAATTATAATTCCAACACACAGGACACAACTTCCCAGTACTCCAATACTGCGAAGACAGTTGCAGCTGCGGCAGGGGCAGCAGTTGGAGTATCTTTATTAGGAAGTATGCTTTGCAGAAGAAGGAGAAGACCTCCGATGACACCACCTCCCGGTGGCCCTATGGGTGGTCCTATGGGAGGCCCTATGGGCGGTCACGGTCCTATGGGTGGTCGCGGCGGTATGGGGCCGAGAGGCGGCCATGGTCCGATGGGCGGTCCGCGCGGACGGTTTTAAGAGGAGTAGCAGTAAGTAATTGAATACGTAATACTTAGTAAAGGCAGGGTCAAGTAACCATGTCATTTAGTTAGTGGTTTAGAAAAAGAGTTCCTATCCATTCTTGAAAAATGGACGGGAACTCTTTTTTAGAAGAAAGATGTTATTCAGAAAAGGATAAATTTTACTGCATATGATTAAACTTCTAACATTTTTCTGCCACATATCGTGCAAGTTCTAACGCAATGTGAAAGTGTCTGACATCATGTTGGGTTCCTTTATTTTTGTCCTCATAGAGACGCATGTCCCATTTTGGTGAATCTAACAAATCACCACTTGTAAAGAATACATATAGATTTAATCCTCTAAAATCACAAACTGCTTGCAATGCGGCACATTCCATTTCTACTGAAATACATCCGTCAGCCTTGCGTTTCTCAAAGTTATTGACTGTTTCCCTGAAAATGGCATCTGTTGTCCACGTTTTTCCTTTTACAAATGGAAGTCCGCTTATTTTCATAAAAGTAGCCACAATATCTGCATTTTTTACTTCGATATAGTCGGATGCAGGTGCGTAATGATAGGAAGTACCTTCATCACGATAGGCTTCTGTTGGTACCATTACTTTACCACGTGCGATCTCCTTATTCAAACACCCCGCACCACCGAATACAATGTACTTGTTCGTTTTTATTAGTGACAAGGTTTCCTCCACCGTGCCGACACATGAGGGGGCACCTACATACGTCTTATAAAAGGCAAATTTATATCCTTCGTAATTAAAGACATAAATTGGCGTTCTTCCCGTAGCAAACCAAAACGCACCTATTTCTTTACAATCATAATTGTCTAGAACAAATTTCTCAATCTCATGAGAGAATGTGAGAATACAGGCTTCAACCTGTGGCGCATTTGCATCAATGCATGGATTAATAATTGCCTTTGATTGGTTGTCAAATGCGTTAATTATCATAGTTCTACCTCCAAGATATAAAATTTTTTATAATTATCGAACTCATTTCACACTGTCCTCGGCTGATACTTTTTGGATTGACATACAAAACAGCCAGCATAATATCTAAATGCTGGCTGTCTAAATATACCTTGGAAATTAAAAATCCTACCGTAAACGATAGGAACCTTTAATGCTCTTTATCCATCTACGACATACCAACATATGCGTTCTCTATTACGGGAGAAGCCCGTCAGCATCTACTTGCTTATGCTTTCGTGCTGCAACTCGGGAGGGATTATCTACTTACTCTACTCGTGCCGTTTCTCAGCAAACACGGCTCTCTGTGACTTTCAAAATAAATATATTGTCTCCGTCATCGTCTTTATGATATCGAATTATAAATTTGTTTGATATTATCACAAACAAAATTTTATGTCAAGCTTTTTGCCGCATTAATGATTTCAGTTGCCTGCCGTGTGGCTTTGTGTTAAGATAACTATATAAAATCACCGGCAGCAGGCGGAGGAACAAGCTGCGCTGAAGCAGATTGAAGAGAAGAAGTATGCTGCTTTCTTGGAAAGCCGGGGGATTTCGGAAGAAAAGATATATTGTTATGGTTTTGCTTTTCAGGGGAAACAGGTGAAAATTGGAAACAAATAATTCGTATATTAGGCGCAGCAAAGGCGATTCACTGGTATAAGAGAGGTGTTTCAGAAAGGAGCGAGTTGATAGATGGGCAATGCAGATATAAAGAAGCTCCCGGTAGGAATCGAGAGTTTTGAAGAAATCCGGACTGAGGGATTCTATTATGTTGATAAGACGGCGATGATCCGTGACCTGCTCCGCAAATGGGGAAAGGTGAATTTGTTTACCAGGCCGAGGCGGTTTGGGAAATCGTTGAATATGAGTATGCTCAAGTGTTTCTTTGAAATCGGATGCGATAAAGCACTGTTTGACGGATTGCAAATCTCTAAGGAAACTTCATTGTGCGATGAGTATATGGGCAAGTTTCCGGTAGTATCAGTCAGCTTAAAGGGTGTGGAAGCAGATAACTATGAAACGGCACGTAATTTGGCTGTTAAGGTAATCAATGAGGAAGCAAGACGTCTGCAGTATCTTTTGGAGAGTGACAGGCTCTCTCGGGAAGATAAGGAATTATTTTCTTTATTGCTGAAGAAAGATATGGATGATGAAACTTTGTGCTGCAGCTTGCGAGAGCTTTCCGAGTTGCTCCAGAAGCATTATGGACAGAAGGTCATCATTTTGATTGATGAATATGATGTCCCGTTGGCAAAAGCAAGCAACAGGGGATATTATGATGCAATGGTTGCTTTGATTCGTAACTTATTTGAGCAAGCGTTGAAAACAAATGACAATCTGTATTTTGCTGTGTTGACCGGGTGCTTGCGTGTGGCGAAAGAAAGTATTTTTACGGGTCTTAATAATCCTAAAGTCCTCTCTATTACATCTGTAAGGTTCGATGAATATTTTGGATTTACTGACGGTGAGGTCAGGGAAATGCTGCAATATTATGATCTTATGAGTGCTTATGATTCCATTAAGTCATGGTATGACGGTTATCGTTTCGGTAATGTTGACGTCTATTGTCCTTGGGATGTTATCAGCTATTGTGATGAATTGACGGATGATCCGACTGCGGAACCGAAGGATTACTGGTCAAATACAAGCAGCAATGATGTTGTGAAGCATTTTATCGAGAAGGTGGATGATGGTCTGACAAAGAGCGAGCTGGAAGCACTGGTTGCCGGGGAGACAGTGATTAAAGAAATCCATGAAGAGTTGACCTATAATCAGTTGTATGATTCAATCGGTAATATCTGGAGCGTGTTGTTTACAACAGGGTATCTGACGCAGCGTGGAAAGCCGGATGGAAAGCGTTTTAAACTGGCAATTCCCAATATAGAAATCTGGAATATCTTCACAGAGCAGATTATGGAGATGTTTAAGGAAAACACAGTAAAGGCAGGGGATTAACTCCTGTCTTTTTTTGTGCAGATATTCAGGCTAAGCTGATACATATATTTCTACAAATTTCCCCAAACCTATTGCAATAAATACATATATATGTATAATATAAGATGTTCGCTTATTTTTAAAAAAAAGTTTAGTATTAGATAACACCAGACGATACAGAAAAGTACACTGGCAAACGGGAGGTGCTATTGTGGATATCGGTAAAAAGCTGAAGGATTTGCGTCTGCAAAACGGTTTGACGCTGGGTGACCTGGCTTCCAGAAGTGAGTTGACAAAAGGATTTTTATCCCAGGTGGAGCGTAATCTGACCACCCCCAGTATTTCCACATTGGAGGACATCCTGGAGGCCCTCGGAACGAATCTGTCGGAATTTTTCCATGAAGAGCCGGAGCAGAAGATCGTTTTTTCCACCCAGGATTTCTTCGTGGACGAGCAGGAAGATTACAAGATCGAGTGGGTCATTCCCAATGCCCAGAAGAACCAGATGGAACCTATCCTGTTGACGATTCAGCCACGCAAGAAGAGCCATATTCTGTCGGCGCATCCGGGGGAGGAATTTGGTTATATTTTAAAGGGGAATGTGACTTTGGTCCGGGAAAATAAGAAGTATAAGCTGAAAGCACAGGATACTTTTTATCTGGACGGAACGAAGAGCCATTATTTATATAATCACGGAAGCAGTGAGGCTAAAATATTGTGGATTACCACACCGCCTACATTCTAACGTGGGGCGGAGACGCCCACGCTTTAACAAAAGAGATTGAACACCCATGTTCTTGGAAGGAGAAGATGAGATGGAGAAAAAGAAGCTGATTGAATTTCGCAACATTGTAAAGAGTTTTGACGGACAGATCGTCTTAAAAGGCGTGAATCTTGATATTTATGAAAAGGAATTTGTCACCTTGCTGGGGCCCAGTGGCTGCGGTAAGACTACACTGCTCAGAATACTGGGCGGATTTCTGGAGCCGGATGAGGGAAGTGTGATCTTTGACGGAGAGGAAATCAGCAAGAAGCCTCCCTACGAGAGAGAACTGAATACCGTATTCCAGAAATATGCATTGTTTCCCCATTTAAGCGTGTATGAAAACATTGCATTTGGTCTGAAAATCAAGAAGATGAGCAAAGACGTTATTGATCAGAAGGTCATGAAGATGTTAAAACTGATCGGTCTGGAGGGTTATGAAAATAAAAATACCACCCTGTTGTCCGGTGGACAGCAGCAGCGTGTGGCCATTGCCAGAGCGCTTGTAAATGAGCCTAAGGTACTGCTTCTGGACGAGCCGCTGGCAGCGCTTGATCTGAAACTCAGAAAAGAAATGCAGTATGAATTGAAGCGTATTCAGCAGGAAGTCGGAATTACGTTTATTTTTGTCACACATGACCAGGAAGAAGCACTGACCATGTCGGATGAAATCGTGGTTATGAAGGGCGGAGAGATTCTGCAGGTAGGTACGCCGGAAGAAATTTATAACGAGCCTGCCAACAGATATGTTGCCAACTTTATCGGGGAAAGTAACATTCTGCCCGGTGTCATGCTGGAGGACTACAAGGTTCGCTTTGACGACATTACTTTTGACTGCGTTGATTTCGGATATAAGCAGAATGAGCCGGTGGATGTGGTCATTCGTCCTGAGGATATCGACATCGTGCCTATTGAGCAGGGCAAGATGACAGGTGAAGTCTTAAGCGTACTGTTCAAAGGTGTGCATTATGAGATTATTGTGGAGACGGTGCCCGGTACCAGCGTATCGGTCAACATGCGTGTCATCCGCAATCATGATGTGACAAGTGAAAACGGAAAGGAAAAAATCAGCGCCAGTGATTTCTATGTGGACCTGGAGGATGTAAAGAAGCTGGATGATAAAGAAGTGATTGCTCTTTCCAATGCTCAGGCATGGGATCCGGAGACAGACGAGTACATTTCCATTGCCAGAATTGAATATGATGTGCAGGAGGAAATCGGCCAGTATCCGGTTACTTTCTCTACAGCCAACGGAACCAGTATCGAGCGCACGATTTTTGTAGTAAACCAGCCTTTTGTAAAGAATGAAAAGGCTAACGAGGCAATTATGGCATTCAATTTCTTTAAGACGGTAGATGAGATCCAGGAGTCACAGGCACTGGATACCGATCTTAAGACGTGGGCCAACGCACAGGGCTGGAAGCTGAGCAATGAAGATCAGAGCATTGATATCAGTGTAGATTATGATTTCGAGCCGGAAAATGTAAAAGAAGGCGTTTACAAGATTACGTTCTCTACTACTGGTCGTGAATTTAAGATTCACACTACAGATTATACGGAAGTAGGTCAGGAGGTCGGACTGACATTCTTCCCGGAAGATATTCATGTTATGTCAAGGATGGTATACTAAATGAAGAAATTTTCACAGTTAGCACTTCCGTATATTATATGGGCAGCGATGATGCTGATACTTCCCATGGCTCTGATCGCGCTGTATTCTTTTACAGAGCATGGCAACAGTATTATTTCGTTTTCCTTTACCCTGGAGCACTATGTAAAGTTCTTTACCGACCCGGACTTTTTGTTGATTTTATGGCGTTCCATGATGATTGCGGTTAAGACGACTATTATTTGTCTTTTGCTTGGGTATCCGGTTGCGTATTTTATCGCCCGCAGCTCAGAGCGGCTGCAGAATATGCTTGTGTTGTGCATCACGATCCCCATGTGGATCAATATGCTGGTAAGGACCTATGCGTGGATCGGTCTGCTCAGCGAGGGCGGCCTGATTCAGCAGATATTAAGTTTCCTGGGATTTGGTGAGGTCGAACTGCTTTATACAGAAGGTGCTGTTCTTTTGGGAATGGTGTATAACTTCCTGCCGTTTATGATACTGCAGATCAATACCTCTCTGTGTAAAATGGACCACTCCCTGTTGGAAGCAGCAGCTGATCTGGGGGCCAATCCGGTACAGACCTTCAGACGGGTGACACTGCCCTTGTCGCTGCCTGGTGTTATCAACGGAATTACCCTGGTGTTCCTGCCGGCTGTCAGCTCCTTCTTTATTCCCAAGCTTTTGGGCGGCGGACAGTATTTCCTCATTGGTAATATGATTGAGAACCAGTTCATTACCGTGGGAGAGTGGAATTTCGGAAGCGCCATTTCCGTGATCATGGCTGTTATTATGATGCTTCTGATGATGGCAGTTAAGAAAGTAGAAATCAGAAATCATGGCGGAAAGGAGGATTGATCAGGATGAAGAAAAAGAAACGTCCGATCGGAAGGACACTCATGATATTGATGGTAATATTTTTCTACCTTCCGATTCTTTACATGATTATATTCTCCTTTAATGAAGGAAAGTCGCTGACGGCGTTTACCGGCTTTTCTCTGCGCTGGTATAAGCATATGCTGGAGTCCAGAGACATGATGGAGGCGCTGTATACCACCTTTAGTATCGCGCTCCTTGCCACTTTTATATCTACGGTGGCAGGAACTATTGCAGCCATTGGCTTAAGTAAATCCAAGAAGCTGGTTCGTGATCTTATGGAGCAGGTCAACAATCTGCCCCTGATGAATCCGGAAATCGTGACGGCTATCGGTTTTATGCTGCTTTTCATCACATTTAAGGTGGAAAAGGGCTATGTGACCATGCTGCTTGCCCATATTGCGTTTTGTATTCCTTACGTTATGCTTTCCGTAATGCCGAAGATTCGTTCCCTGGATCCCAATCTGGCGGACGCAGCCATGGATCTGGGGGCAACACCCTGGCAGGCACTTACCAAGGTTATTGTGCCGCAGATTACGCCTGGTATCGTCTCCGGTGCGCTGATTGCGTTTACGATGTCCGTGGATGATTTCATCATCTCTTACTTTGTAACGGGAAGCGGTGTGAAGAACCTGAGCATTATGGTCTATACAATGAGCAAGCGTATCAATCCCAGTATCAATGCCATATCTACGCTGGTGGTAGTGATCATTACGACAGTTCTGCTCATTATCAATGTGGCACCTATCTTTTTGGAAAAAAGAGAGAAGAAGGCAGAGATTGGGAAGAAGAGTCTTGTTTTGCCGGGAGCTGTGGCTGTGTGCGCCATTTTAGGCATCATTCTTCTGGTAAATATGAACAAGGAGTCCTCCGACCTGCCATATGCAGGACAGACACTGTATGTTTACATGCCGGGAGAGTATATCGGTGAAGAGGTCGTGCCCGATTTTGAGGAACAGACTGGCGCTATGGTGGTCATGGAGAACTTTGATTCCAATGAGCAGATGTACATCAAGGTGGCCAACGGCGAAGCTTACGACATTATCATTCCAAGTGATTATATGATTCAGAGGCTCATAGAAGAGGGATATCTGCAGACTTTAGATCAATCAAGGCTGGACTGCATGGACGAACTTCTGGATGCAGTAAAGAGTCAGCCCTACGATGCGGAAAATGCATATTCGGTTTCGTATTTCTGGGGAACGGTAGGCATCGTTTATGATAAGACGAAGGTAAGTTTGGAGGACCTGGAAAAGGAAGGGTTTAACATTTTCCTGGATGAAAAGTACAAAAATGATATTTATCTGTATGATTCCGAGAGAGATTCTTTCATGATGGCACTGAAGGCATTGGGCTACTCCATGAACACAGAAGATACGGATGAGCTTCAGGCTGCATATGAGTGGCTGGTACAGTGTGTGACCACTATGGAGCCGGAAATCGTAACTGATGAAATCATCGATAACATGGCTCAGGGCAGAAAAGCTTTAGGCTTGTGCTACTCAGGTGATGCCGCATATATCATGAGTGAAAATGAAAATATGGGATTCTACATGCCTGAGGAAGGCACCAACCTGTGGTTTGACTCTATGGTCATTCCTGCCAATGCTGAGAATCCGGAGCTGGCCCATGAGTTTATCAACTTTGTGTGCTCCTATGAGATTGCTTACGATAACTCCGCTTATGTGGGATATACATCTCCCAATCAGGAGGTTATGGAAGACCTGTCCGGTGAGGGCGGCGACTTTGAGGGAATCAATGCATATCTGCCAAGAACAGATTATGTGAAAGACGAGGTTTTCGTATACAACGCAGAGACCCGTAAGGTAATCAGTAATCTGTGGAGTAAGGTGAAGATTACGGCAAGTAATGCCAATTAAGTCTGTCAGCATGATTAGCCTAAACATGATATAAATCAAGCCGTAGTTTCCTGCGTTGAATCAATGCGCAGGAAACTACGGCTTGTATCACGTGTTGTTTACACTATGTGGTGCTAAAAGTATTTAAACTCTTTCGTAGAGAAAACGGATATAATTATACACTTCATTAAAGTCGATTTCAAATTTACCATCCCAGATAGAAACGGGAATGGTATTATTAAAACCGTAAATCGTCGGATAGCTGTTATGCTCGAAATCATATACCAGGATAATCTTTTTATCAGGATCGATGATCCAATATTCACGTACACCGGCGTGTAAGTATTTGCTTAATTTAATTACAGTGTCTCTCTTTCTGGTAGCGGGAGAAAGAACTTCAATGATTAAATCCGGTGCACCATAAATGCAGCGATTGATAATTTTATCTCTGTCACATACCACAACAATATCCGGCTGGATCATAGTTCGGTCATCACAATCCAGCTGCACGTCAATAGGAGAAGTAATAGGTATGCAATTTCCATTATGTGAAGTCACATATTGAAAAAGCTTAGCTGAAATAAAGTTCACAATCAGTTGGTGAGCAGAGGTAGGCGCAGACATATCGTAAATCCAGCCATCAATTAATTCTGCCCGCTTGTCCTCCGGTAGCTGATAGTAATCCTCCAGCGTGTAATCTCCCTGTCTCTTTGCCTGATATCTGACAGCGGTATCACTTACCATGTGTACCTTTTTGGGACTTAGCACCTTTTCCAATGCCATAAGCGTATCATATCTGGGAGAAGTCGTGATTCCTCCAAGCACTTTCTGCACTGTTCCTACCGGAACACCCGATAATTCTGCAATCTGCGCATAAGAATATCCCAGTTCTTTCTTTCGCTCCCGCATCTCCTGAATTGTCATAAAATCACCTCCTCTCTTGATCTATCCAAATAATACCACAATTCAACCAAAAATGCAATATATTTGGATAATATATGGATAAAAAAGGACTGCAATCTATAGATTGCAGTCCCAAAATGGATATGTCTTTATGCGAATAACGGCTTAATAGCCTCAGCCAGCTGTGCTTTCTGCGCCTCAGCCTCAGCCAGGTCCTTACCCAGAGTAGTAAAGTAGGTCTTGATCTTAGGCTCTGTACCGGAAGGACGAACCACTACAGTAGCACCGCCTTCAAGAGTATAGATCAGTACGTTGGAAGCAGGAAGCCCTGTCTCCTCAGGCTTCTTATAGTCAGTAACTTTTACAACAGCATAACCGCCGATTTCCTTAGGAGGCTCTTTGCGAAGGCCGTCCATGATGCCGGCCATCTTGTCCATACCGGACAGACCGGGGAATTCAAAGCTGTCAACCTTATTCAGGTAACGACCGTACTCAGCGTAGATTTCTTCCAGACGCTGTTTAATGGAAGAACCGATGCTGCGGTAGTAAGCAGCCATTTCACAGATCAGCATGGATCCGATAACGGCATCCTTATCACGAACATAGGAACCTGCAAGATAGCCGTAGCTTTCTTCAAATCCAAAAATGAAGCGTTCTACTTCGCCGTTAGCTTCCAGTCCTGCAATTTGGTCGCCAATCCACTTAAATCCAGTCAGTACATTGCGCATTTCAACACCGTAGTGGGCAGCGATGGCATCTGCCAGAGGAGTGGAAACGATGGATTTTACAGCAACAGGGTTAGTGGGCATGGTACCGTTTTCAATACGTCCTGCACAAATGTAGTCGAGCAGCAGAGCACCGACTTCATTACCGGTTACCAGCTCATATGTACCATCAGGGCACTTGATGGCGATACCTACACGGTCAGCATCAGGGTCGGTGGCAAGCATCAGATCGGCACCGGACTTCTTAGCCAGTTCCAGACCAAGACGCAGAGCTTCAAAAATCTCAGGGTTAGGATAAGGGCAGGTAGGGAAGTTGCCGTCAGGATACTGCTGTTCAGGAACAACGGTAACATCGTCAATACCGATATCTTTCAGGATACGCATTACAGGTACCAGTCCGGATCC
>JAFTVH010000117.1 GCA_017465845.1 Lachnospiraceae bacterium
GATACTTTGATGCCGGAAGTAAAGGAGCATGAGCCTTTTGGGGCGCTGGACGGTAAAGAGGACGGACTTTATTTTTATGATAAAATCATTAAAGAGTGCCGCAGCTTCTTACAGCGTGGAGGTATGCTGTTTTTTGAAATCGGCTATGATCAGGCAGCTGACGTCAGCCGTATGATGGAGGAAGTCGGTTTTCAGGAGATAAATGTGGTGCAGGACTATGCAGGACTGGACCGTGTTGTATATGGTACTTATTTAGGTTAATCGGAGGGAAATATGTTTGATAAGTTGGAGGATCTGCTGATCCGTTTTGAAGAAATTATGGGAGAACTGCATGAGCCTACAGTTACTGAGAATCAGGAAAGATTCCGTAAGTTGATGAAGGAACAGAGCGATCTGACTCCCATTGTAGAAGCCTATACAGAATATAAGAAATGTAAGCAGGATATTGAGGATTCTCTTATGATGTTGGATGAGGAATCCGATGAAGAGATGCGCGATATGATTAAAGAGACGCTTTCCGACAGCAGGAAGCGTGTGGAAGAGTTGGAGCAGGAACTGAAGATTCTGCTTTTGCCCAAAGACCCCAATGATGATAAGAACGTTATCGTGGAAATCCGTGCCGGTGCAGGCGGAGACGAGGCGGCGCTGTTTGCAGCTGAGATTTTCCGTATGTATGTACATTATGCAGAATCGCAGCGCTGGAGAGTGGAAACGATGAATGCGGATGAGATCGGCATCGGTGGTATGAAGGAAGTTCAGTTCATGATCACCGGTCAGGGCGCTTATTCCAAGATGAAGTATGAAAGCGGTGTGCATCGTGTACAGCGTGTGCCTGCTACCGAGAGCGGCGGCCGTATCCACACCTCTACCATCAGTGTGGCAGTAATGCCTGAGGTAGATGAGGATATCGACATTGTCATTGATGATAAAGATATCAGAATCGACGTAATGCGTGCTTCCGGAAACGGCGGACAGTGCGTCAACACTACTGACTCTGCAGTTCGTCTGACCCATTACCCCACCGGTATCGTGGTGTACAGCCAGACTGAGAAGTCTCAGATTCAGAATAAGGCAAAGGCTTTTGCCCTGTTGAAAGCTAAGCTGTATGATATCGAGCAGCAGCAGCGCCATGATGCGGAGGCAGAGCTTCGCCGCAGCCAGATCGGTACCGGCGACCGTTCTGAGAAGATCAGGACGTATAACTTCCCGCAGGGTCGTGTTACCGATCATCGTATCGGACTGACTCTGTATAAACTGGATAAGATCATGAACGGGGATATTCAGGAAATTCTCGATGCCTGTATTGCAGCCGATCAGGCGGCGAAGTTGGCGAAGATGAATGAAAACTAGGTAAATAGTGCCTTACATTGACTTTGAGTGGTCGGTGTGGGGCACTTTTATTAATTTCTATTGACATTTATATCGAAGTGCGATATAATGTTATATATCAAGGTACGATATATCGAGCTGAAATATAAAGAGTAAATGAAATGCAGTAGCGGAGGCCGAAGGATTGCTACTGCAAACGGAAAGGAGCGAACCATGGAAGAACGAATCAAGAGAATTTATATCCCGATGACAGAGACCGGTTTTTATATCCTGTACTGCCTGCAGGAAGAGATGCATGGATACAATATCGGACGAAAAGTATACGAGATGACAGATGGCGAGATATCCATCGGTGCCGGTACCATGTACGGAACACTTTCCAAGATGGAAAAGGATGGCCTGATTCATTTTGTGCGGGAAGAAGAGAAACGTAAGATTTATGGTATTACAGAACTTGGAAATGATATCCTGAAAGCAGAGCTTCGAAGGATTGAGCGGCTGTATCAGAACAGCAGAGGAGAAAAATATGTCAGAGAGTAATTTGAAAAGAGAAATTCATTATTTTTTACTTCATGAATATGAAAAAGAAGAAACGTACTTAAGAGAAATGCATCGTAACGGCTGGAAGCTAAAGAGCCTGACAATTCCATGCTTTTATACCTTTGAGAAATGTGAGCCGGAGGATGTGGTATATCGCCTGGATTTCAAGCAGGTAAACAATGTGGCTGAGGAACAGGAATATCTTCAGCTGTATAGAGATTATGGCTGGGAATATTTTCAGAAGATGAATGATTATCTGTATTTTAGGAAGAAGGCAAGTGAAGATAACAATCTTGAGATCTTCAGTGATAATGAGTCTCGTGTGGAAATGGTGGAGCGCATCATGAAGAAGAGGGTGTTTCCTATTACCTTGCTGTTGTTAGTGAGCACATTAATGATGCTTTCCTGCATCAGCCATTATGATATGTGGCATGAGACAGCTTTTATTGTATTTTTCGTGATATGGCTCGTTTTCCTGATCTGGGATGTCTATGCAGTTGTTAAGAGCGCTGTTGGGCTGAACAGGTTGAAAGAAAAATACGGAAGTGCTGAGCGTAAGTAATATTGCGGAAGAGAAGATAGTATTGTATAATCAAAGCAGATAAAATAGCACGGGTGATGATATGATACAGAAGGAAATAATGCAGAAGGAAATAACACACAAGCAACTGATAAGGGAAAATATGAAACGCATTTTTGAGCAATGTCCCGGGA
The DNA here is from genome assembly GCA_017465845.1 of Lachnospiraceae bacterium. GTDB lineage: Bacteria > Bacillota > Clostridia > Lachnospirales > Lachnospiraceae > Acetatifactor. Next base: position 2,584 of record JAFTVH010000117.1, read on the forward strand.
ACAGAATTTCAGAGAAAGATGCAATCTGTCCTGAAGTAATAGGAGTTGATCTGTTCGAGGCACCGCTGGTAGGATTCGGTTCGGCGTATGATAGCTTGTTTGAACAGTATAAGGATGAAAAGGTTATAGGACCATGGTTCATGACACCGATGAAATGGATGCCGGATGCTAAAACAGTGATTTCATTATTCTTCCCATTTACAGAAGTGGTAAAGAAAAGCAACAGGAATTGTGTGGACGGTCCATCTCCGGCCTGGCTCCACGGACGAGTGGAAGGACAGAATTATCTGGCTACATATATCCGCCGATTGCAGGAATGGTTTTCGGTGCAGGGAGTGAAAAGCTGTGTACCGATTCTGGATACACGATACCAAAAAGTGGTTGCCGGAAATAATATGACAGAATATTTCTGCGTAAGCGAGACTACTTTCGGATGTAACTGGTCTGAGCGCCATGCGGCCTATGTATGCGGCTTGGGGACATTTGGGCTGTCCAAAGGGCTGATTACCGAGAAGGGGATGGCAGGGCGGTTTGTATCAATCATTATTGATACGGAAATAGAAGCTGATGCAAGACAATATTCCGGAATCTATGATTATTGTAGCCAGTGTGGTGCCTGTGTAAGGCGATGTCCTGCCGGTGCAATCTCCGCGCAGGGAAAGAATCATAACATCTGCAATGAATGGCTGAAGAAGATGGGCGAGCTGCATGCTCCCAGATATGGATGCGGTTTGTGCCAGACCAGGGTACCCTGTGAAAGCAGGATACCGGGTCGAAAGTAGTGAGTTCCTTATATTTAAGAATTTTTGAGTTGCGTATATATTCTAAAATGGGTATAATGAAAAGTGTCACAGAAAGTCAATATGAGTGGTGATTTTGCTTATATAGAGCACTTTCAAAATGAGAAACGATGTATGTAAAGGAACAGGGAACTTTTATGTCGAAGAAATGTATTCTGCCATTTATGGCTGCGGCTATCATGATAACACTGAGCGCATGTGGCGCTTCCAATGATAATATCACCGCCGGAATGTCTGCAATTAAGTCGCTTGATTATCAGTCTGCGCTGGAAAACTTTGAGACAGCTAAAAAAAGCGGAGAAAATGAGCGTCTGATTTATCGCGGAATGGGAATCGCATATATGGGGATGACAGATTATGCCCAGGCGTCTGCCTGCTTTGAAGAAGCACTGCGCTTGAGCAAAGGCCTTGTAGAAGCGATGGACTACGATCTCAATTATTACCTTGCATCCGCATACACCAAGGAAAATCGCCTCAGTGAAGCAGAGGCTACTTATGATGCCATACTTACCATGAAGCCGGAGGAGACGGATGCTTTCTTCCTGCGTGGAAATGTCCGGCTTGGATTGGGAAAGACAGAAGAAGCAAAGGCTGATTTTGACAAAGTAGCGGCAATGGAGCCGCAGAATTACGACAGGCTGATACAGATATTTGAGGTACTGAATTATTACGGTCAGGCAGAAGAGGGAAAGAAATATCTTCAAGATGCCCTGGAACAGGAAAACAGTAAGATGACTGCTTATGATAAGGGCAGGATGTACTATTATCTGGAAGAATATCAGCAGGCCTATGTTGCTTTGGAGGAGGCCAGAGATGGAGGAAGTGCAGAGGCTTATCTGTATCTTGGACGTGCCTATGAAGCTACGGGTGACTACAACTATGCTTCCAGCGTATACAATTCCTATCTTGCCAAAGACACTTCGAATGCAGAAATCTATAATCAGTTGGGATTGTGTGAGATTGCTAAGGGAGACTATGAAAAAGCCCTGTCTGCATTTCAGGCAGGCATGAATGCTGCGAACAACAACATTCAACAGACTTTAGCTTATAATGAAATTGTTGCCTATGAATATCTTGGAGATTTCCAGAAAGCGAACGTTCTGATGGAGACCTACCTGCAGAATTACCCGGATGACACCAAAGCACAAAGAGAACATGATTTCTTAAGTACGAGGTGATTTTTTCTTCATGATTTTCACATACTCTGTGTATTGTCTCACCTCGTCCTGCTGCTGCGGTTCGAGTGAGACAATCATATTGACCAGTTTCGCTACAGAATACCCCGGACAAATTTCCTTGTTGAACTTATTCAGATTAGAACGCAGATCTGTTCTGCACATCAGATAATCAATGGATACATCAAAGAAATCAGCCAATCTGACTAAAGTATCGGCATCCGGAAAATGTGTATTTTTCTCATAATTGCACACAGTGCCTGTGGACACCTTGAGAACAGCGGCTAATTCTTTCTGATATAGCCCCTTCTCATCACGAAGTTCTCTCATTCTGCTTCCGAAATCCGTCCCGTGCTTCTTTACATTCCCGTTAACCATCTTTACATTCCTCTGAAGTTCCGTTATATGATCATACACATTGCACTTATGTATATTTCCATAATTTACTGTTCCTAAACCCAATCATACACAAATTCTACAAAATGAAAATTGCAATTCAGATATCAAATAAAAGACACAAAAATAAATTATGTAAATTTATGAAAGCTAAAATATAATGACCGATACTTATGCTTTTAGATAATCATGTTACTGTTTACAACTTAGCTGCTCACAGCAACATAATCATTCCAAAAGCAGCAGTCGAATGGAAACTCACAGTTGACCAAGCCCCGTATCATGGTTTATAATAAATAAAAAACGTTAGGAGATACTGCAATGATAAATAAGCTGATCAGCAAGATAAAAGAAACGAATGCACCTATCGTAGTAGGTCTTGATCCCATGATGAAATTCATCCCTTCCCAGATCAAGGAAGCTGCATTTAAGGAGTTTGGAGAGACTCTGGAAGGTGCAGCAGAAGCTATCTGGCAGTACAACAAGGGCCTGGTAGACGCTATTTATGATTTGGTTCCTGCCGTAAAGCCTCAGATTGCCATGTATGAGCAGTTCGGTATTCCCGGAATGATTGCATTTAAGAAAACAGTAGATTATTGTAAGGAGAAAGACCTGGTAGTCATCGGTGACATCAAGCGTGGTGATATCGGATCTACTTCTGAAGCTTACGCTGTAGGCCACCTCGGCAAAGTACAGGTGGGAAGCAAATCCTATTACGGATTTGATGAAGACTTCGCAACCGTGAATCCTTACCTGGGCTCAGATGGTGTGAATCCTTTCATTAAAGTATGTAAGGAAGAGAAGAAAGGTCTCTTCATTCTGGTGAAGACTTCTAATCCCAGCAGCGGAGAATTCCAGGATCGTCTGATTGACGGAAGACCTCTCTACGAAATTGTTGGTGAGAAAGTTGCTCAGTGGGGAGCAGACTGCATGGGCGATGAGTACAGTTACATCGGTGCAGTCGTAGGTGCTACTTATCCGGAAATGGGTAAGGTGCTTCGTAAAGTAATGCCCAAGTCTTACATCCTGGTACCCGGTTACGGTGCACAGGGCGGTAAGGGAGCTGATCTGGTGCATTTCTTCAACGAAGACGGACTGGGTGCAATTGTTAACTCCTCCAGAGGTATCATTGCAGCATATCAACAGGAGAAATACGCGCAGTTGGGTGAAGCAGCCTATGCAGATGCCGCTCGTGCAGCTGTGCTGGATATGAGAGAAGATATTGCTCAGGCGCTGAGTTCCAGAGCATAAGAAAAAGGAGAAGATAAAATGGAAAGCTACAAGCAGGAATTTATTGATTTCTTGCTTGACTGTTTTCTGAGACCTCAAGAAAAGCCAGAATTCCTTGATTTTACGGCATTTTCCGATGTTGAGCATTTTTGAAAAGTTACCGTAATTTATCGCAAAATGGTGTAGTTTGACGTAAAAATGGTGTAGTAAATGGTGTAGTAGAAATGGCCGAGGAATTTCAAATACATAGTCTTTAAGAATGTTTAAAATGTAAGAGAATACATTTATTTTAGTTTTAAAAGACCAAGTTCACGTGATATGTACCCTCCCTTACTGGTTGGTCCAGTAAAGAAGGTATATGTCAATATGCACTTGGTCTTTTTATAAAACGGCAAGTTATAATTTTTTGAAAAAATCCTTGTTTTCAGCGGTTTAACTTGGTTTTATGAGAAATTTTATCCCAGATTTACCCCATAATCAAACAACAATCCATAAACAAAGATATGAGACGATTTGAAAGGATTTTTTAGACGAAAAGTTATATCGTTGGGGTACAATTAAAACAAATGAATAGTAAATTTTTACAAGGGTAAATATAGTAACCTAAGTTAAAATTTAAACGGCAATCACATAGAGATATTAATGAGTTTTTTGAATTGTTGCAGATTCCCGGAGTGGCGGAAATTCAGGAGATACATACACAATAAATAAAACGTTACAGGAGGAATAGGGTATGCCGGAAAAAGCGGCTTGTATATATTGTGGTATTGAAGCAGATTTATCAGAGTCAGATATTATTCCAGATGCACTTACAAATGCAAGAATAACTAATAAAAATGTATGCAAAACTGAGCATAATAATAAATTTAGTGACTTATTTGAAAGTAAAGTTATAAAAGCACTTGCGTTTATAACGAATGAATTGGATGTGAAGTCAAAAAAGGGTAAGAATTATGCTTCATATCCTGCAAAGGTTGAGATCGCAGGGGTTGAATATGAGGTTTCAAAGACATCTGATAGGAGTATATTTGATGGTCGAGTATTGAAGTCAACAGATAAAAAATATATGATGAGTTCTTTGGATAATTTAAAAAGGATTGTAAAAAATCCAGAAGAAGTAGAATTTCTTGATGTAAACAGCCTTATGATAGAGCAAAAAATTAGTATTAACTTAGACATATATTTTTGTGAAGAAATGTTTAGGATGGTGTCCAAAGTTGCATTTGAATGGTATTGTGCTAAAAATGGTGTAAGTGGTTATCATCAAGAATTTGAAAATATTGTTTCATATATAACTACTGGACAAGGTAAAAATCCGGTTACAATTATACAAAATGCGGAATTATATAAATTTTATGAAAAGCATGTAGATTTGGGCAGTCATTCTTTATTTGTATTTCAGGGAAAGGACAATAAAGTTAATGTTGTGTTTTCGTTGTTCGGTATAGCTATGTATCGTGTTATCGTAGCTGATAAAATTCCGGCATTTTGTAGAAATAATTTTATGCATTTGGAGCTGAGAACAGATTCGTCTAGAAAAGAAATCATTAAGGAGAGTTACGAACAGGCAAAAAGTTTTTTTGAAAGTGAATTGGCCAATAAAGATAATTTTGTTGAAGGGCCTATTGTAAATGGGGTAACGCTTATGCTTGGAAAACAGACAATGAACGCAGATGTAATAAGGTATCCATTTGTACTTGATATGATAAAATGTTTAGCAGGAATACATGATGATACAGTAGTATTTAATAAAGAAATTAAGGACATATTGTTGCATAATATAAATAATATTACGCAGGCTTCGCTACTTCATAAAAAGGCTATTAAGCGTTTTGTAAAAGAATACTTTTACGAAGGTCATGAACCTCTTAAGCTTAATCCGTTTTCGACCAATAAAAAAACCACGTTTTTCTTATATATTCTGTTTGCAATTGGTGTGTCTGGCATAGAAACAATAGATGATAGTGGATTACAAGAAATTGCAAAGAGTGCATTGTGCTTAGGTGCTGATACAGAGTTTGTAATAAATAATGAAGTTGAGAAAAACATGAGAGAAATAATTGTAAATACAGATAATTATTCTGAAATTCTAGAAAAGGGCGCAGATGTTATAAAAGAATGGAAAGAGTAGTACGATTATACATAACAGTGTTAGGGCAGTTATAGACCGTAAAGGTTTGTAGCTGCCCTTTTTGTGTTTATGGAAACTTCTGGTCACAGTGTTCAAAAGTGGATTTTATCTTTATTGGGATTTCATAAAAATGACATTGAAACGGATGATCATGTCAAAGTTATTAAACTTACTAATGAAAAATACAAATTGCTAGATATAGCCTCATATGAAGCATGTCAAGCTTTGTTGGATGAGTTATGCGATGCATCATCCTGATTTTGTATATAATGAAAGTTGTTTATGGCAGAGGAAGAGTATTTCCCATTTAGCGATTATGAGTTACCATAGAAATTTAGGTGTTTAACAGTTCACCATTCTTCTAGAAGGAAGACCCAACTCCTAGGAACATGGTCTTTTTATAATGGTATCAGATGTAATTAAATTAGTGATCTGATTTTCTATATCTATTTGAACATATTCCCTGCTTGAAAATTTGGTACTTTCTTTATAAACAAGATATTGGGCTAAAGCCTTATTTATATTATCATCATCGAAAGAGAAGTGAATTGATTCCGGAATATAATTCCCTATTTCGTCTTTGTCTCCAGAAATATTCAGAGCCGTCTGCTCATCAAGCTTCATCAGTAATGTTATCACATCACTAACCGTATTGATTTTGTGAGAATAGAGCGCATTGATACTTATACCTAAAGCATTTGCTATTTTTAATAACTGCTCTGGTTTGGGATTTCTGAGTCCACACTCATATTTTTTTATCATGGATACATTAATTCCCGATGCATTCGCAAGCATTTCCTGAGACATATTTTTTACTTTTCTGTATTTCTTTATTTCTTCAGCAATAATATTGACATTATTCGACATAGTGGACTCCTTGTAACTTGTTTTCTATATCATACCATAAATGTTCTCATATGGGAACAAAAACTTGAAAAATATCTTGACGTTCTCAAAAGGGTACTTTATAATGTAAATAAAGGTTCTCATATGAGAACCTTTGAAAGAGGAGTTTGAATAAAAGGGAGGTGTGGAAGATTATGTTAATCAAGCAGATTTTGGATTGTGATATAGCTAGTTGTTATGATGCATTGCAAAATGATGTGAAATTAAAAGCTACCGATGACAGATTTTATTCTTTCTTGGAAAAATTCCCAGAAGATATAAAATTTGAAATGGAGCAAACAGTTAGCGAATATATGGCGAGAGTGACAAGAATAGCCTATCTGCAGGGAATTGTTGATTTTACAAGGCTATATGTAGTTCTGAGAGATAATCCTGAGTCCATATTGCAAAAATATGTCGATACTTAATGTAATGTCACTATTTTTGCGGAATAATCGTGGATAGATAGCATAAACACCATAAAATGGTGGAATTTTGAAAAAATACACCAGCTGAGTCACTTCCGCAAAAATCGAAATAGGTTTAGGATTATTACATACCAGAAAAATACAGGTATTGACAACTGAATAACACTTACAGGATCGAGAGCATATGCACTATATGTACTCGGCATGTGGATGAAGAATCTGCATGGAGCAAAAACTCAGGACGCTTTGAGTATGAGACTACTGCTATCATATTAGTAGCTTGGAGATCGAGAGATAAAGAGCGAGAAGCGGAGAAGATATTCTAAATAAGGTCGTGAGTGGATAATAACCCATAGAGGGCAGGAAGACTGTCCTTATCCTCAAAATGGCACTAGAGGAGATAGTACTGTCAATGGCAGTGCGTCGTGAACGCAACAGCGGCTCATCTGTAAGTCCCGGGGATGAGAGATTATACATTCCCAGGTGTACGGGGCAATGAGGGACTTGAGAGAGTAGACGTACACATACATAAGCTCTATTTTGAAAGTGGCTGCATGTAGTAGGTTATCATGATATTGACACGAGAAATCATACTGTAAATTATAGGGGTAATGTCATATGAAAAAAATAAGCAAATTAGAACAGAGAAAGGTGATGAAGAAAATGTTAAACAATGTTGAAGTAATCGGTGTCGACCATGGTTGGTCTATGATCAAAACAGCATACTGTGTGTTTGCAACAGGAGTAAAGGAAATCCCCAATGAGCCACCCATGCGGAATGACATACTGGAGTATGAGGGACGCTTCTATTCAATCGGAGAAAGACGTTTGGAAGTAAGGTCAGAAAAAACAGAGAATGAAAACTTTTATCTGCTGACACTGGCTGCCATGGCAAGGGAATTAAAAAAGAGAGGCAAATATGAGGCAAATGTGTATCTTGCGGCAGGTCTTCCGATTTCCAGATTCAGTGATGAAAAGAAAGGATTCATTGAGTATCTGGGAAAGAAAAAGGAAGTGGTATTCCGATTTGAGGATGATGTGTTCCATGTACGCATTGTACATGTAGCGGTATTTCCACAGTGTTATGGGGCTGTGGTAGACAGAATCACAGAATATACCCAAAGAGTTGTGGTGGTGGATGCCGGCTCCTGGACCATTGATATCATGCCTATTGAGAACAAGAAGCCTGTAAACGGTGAATGTATCTCACTACAGAACGGATTGATTCCTTGTATGCGTAAGATCAACGAGAGATGCTATCGCTCCTATAATACAGAACTGGATGAAAGTACTATCCAGCGATATATGATGACCATGAATGCAGATGTGGATGATGAATATCTGGAGCTGATGAAGGAAGAGCTGCAGCATTATGCAGATGGTGTGTACAATTCTTTGAGAGAGTATAAGATCAGTCTGAAAACCACGAAAATCGTGTTTGTTGGCGGTGGTGCAGTGGTGATTAAAAACTTCGGGAATCTGCAACAGAGAAATATCTCATATGTGGTGGATGTTAAGGCAAATGCAAAAGGGTTTGAGTACCTTGGCAAATTATCTCTGCAGAAAAAGCAGAGGGAGGGATAAGGCATGGCACGTTCAGATGAAAATACGGTATTCTGTAGTTTTCGAATGTATCTTAGTAATCCGCAGCATCTGAGGATAGCCAAAGCCCTGAAGCAGCTTGAAAGGGACAAGACGAAAAGTAAGAATCAGTTTATCGCCGATGCAGTGGAATACTATCTGGATCACCAGGATGCTACCAAGAATGACCAGGATTATATAACCCGTAGTGAGTTGGAAAGGATGAAACTTGAGTTAAGGGAAGAGATTCTTACCACTTTGAGGCTTGAATTCATGCGGACATATCATCCGTATGCGATGGCACCTTTGCCGGAGCAGCCAATGCGGGAGCAGACGAAGGAAGAAAAACCCGACGATACGTTAATGGATCTGGTATCAGACTGGGATTAGTACGGAGGAAACTAACATGGAATTTATGAGAAAAATAGGGCATGGATGCGCATTGTGTTTTAAGGCAGTGTTATGGTTACTGCTTGGAATGCTGAAAATAATGGTGGAAGTTGTAAAGGTGGTATTGCTGGTATTCAGTTTAATATTACGGTTATTTACCTGTTTTGTCAGAGCAGGTACGCCATAGAAGGGAGGTGATGGAGATGGTAGAAACAACCGTAAACGGAAAGATGAAGGAACGGCTTACAGCATATATGGAGATGCTGAAGAAGCTTCATAAGAAGGAGGAAAAGTAAAATTGAAAAGGATTCGGGATGGACCCGGCAAAAGGAAGGTGGCTGTAGAAGCTGCCTTTTTTGCTGGAAAAAAAGCAGGTATGAAGACAAGGAAGCACCAGATTATTTTAGTATCGGCAAAACAGGACAGATTGCAAGAAATGCGTGATAAATTGTGTCTGATGATAATGGATCCAGATGCGGAGATGTCGCAGGATGCCCGGACAGTTCTTTATGCTCAGATTGATGAAATACTTTATGCTCCCATGTTGATATGGAAAAATGGAGTACTTTATAATAGCTGGGCGAATTGTCTGAGTAACAGAACAAATAGTGATATTAGTAGCGGAGATACGGAAGTGTCTCCTTTTTTGATGGAGGAAAGCAGATGAACTATGAAGAATTTAAAACAATAGTAAAACAAGAGTTTATGAGCTATCTGCCGGAAGAATATCAACATTTAAAGATGGATATCAGACCGGTAGAAAAGGTCAATACAGTAAAGGATGGAATGAGCTTTTTGGATATGAGCAAGGAAAGCAATATGTCCCCAACCATTTATGTGGAAGACATGTATATAAGTTATCAGGAGACCGAGGATTATCGGAAAGTGTTTGAAGATGTTGCAGCAGTGGTGGAAAAAGTATTGAAAGAGCCGCTTGTTACCCAAGAGAAGTTGGATTTTCATAATGTAAAGGACAATATTGTATTCCAGCTGATCAACACAGAACAAAATAAGGGATTACTTAACAGCCTGCCACACAGAGAATTCCATGATCTTTCCATTATTTACCGCTGGATTGTAGGATGTGATAAAAATGGCTTACAGAGTGTAGTGATAAAGAATGATCTGATGGAAAAGATGGGTCTTAATGAGGAACAGATGTTTAAACTGGCAGTAGTGAATTATAAAAGGCTGCTGGCACCGACAATCTACACCATGGATGATGTATTACGAGAAACTTTGAGGGAAGAGGGGAAGCCAGAAGAACTTGCGGAGATCATGTTGTCCGGCATGACAGCGGATGAAATGATGTGGTTCATCAGTAACAATGTCAGGATAAACGGGGCCTGCTCTATGCTCTATGATGATGTAATGCAGGAGATAGCAGAGAAAGTGGATTCTGATCTATATATCTTGCCATCATCTGTGCATGAAACGATTGCCGTATCTGTGAATATGGGGGATCCTTACGAACTGGCTCAAATGGTAAGTGAAGTGAACATGAGCCAGATTTCATTGGATGAACGTCTTTCTAATCAGGTATACCATTATGACAAAGAATTGCACAAGCTGACTATGGCTACCAATGCACCTATGAAACGTCTGGATGGGTTAGTGGCAGAGCCGCAGTTGATTTATGGTACCGACTCCAGAGCCAGATAAGGAGGAGGGGCTAAAATGATAGATTTGACAATGCAGGAGCTGATCACATTTATGAACAGCCATGAGAATGGGGAGTTTATCATTCATGTAGAGTTTCCAGAGGAGGAGCAAGATGAGTAGAAATGAGAATCCGTTCGCACTGGATGTGGTTTCTATAAGGCTTGTAAAGGACGCTGAGGTTATGTCAGATAAGCCAATACACAGCGTGGAAGATGTTGTAACACTACTCGGAGAGCGTATGTGTGAACTGGATCGGGAAGTCATCTGCGTGGTCAACCTGAAAAGTGACGGAACCCCTATCAACTGTCATTTTGCCAGTGTTGGAGCTATCAACCATGCATTAGCACATCCCAGAGAATTGTTTAAGGCTAGCATTTTATCAAATGCATCTCAGATGTTGCTCCTGCACAACCATGTGTCGGGTTCTCTGATGCCTTCAAAGGATGACGTAATGGTTACGGATCGGATGGTTAATCTTTGCGGACATATGGGGATTCCATTAGTGGATCATATTATAGTGGGAGGCAACAATCAGGAATACTTTAGTTTCCTGAAACAAAAAATGTTACCAGTGGAAAAGCTTCAGTACGAAGATCATTATGAAAATATTGATTTTTCCGTGCCTGTTGCTGCAGAGAAGGGGAGGTCAAGATGAATGATCGGAACCGATTTACAGAAGAGGAGCTTGCCTTGGCGAAGAGTGCAGATCTGACGGCAGTTGCTGCCGCATTGGGATATACGGTGCGCAGGGTTGGAAGATATCATACGCTGAAAGAAATGGATTCTATTCGTATTTATGACAGGAGTCATTGGTTCCGCTGGTCAAGAAGATATGATGGGAAGGATAACGGCGGTTCACAAATTGATTTTTTGCGGGTATTTGGTGGTATGGATATAAAAGAGGCTGTGTTCTGGCTGTTGGATTTTATGGGTTATTCTAAAGGAAATATCAGCCTGAAGCAGCCTTTGCGACATCAGGTGGATGTTACAGCAAAGGAGAAAGTTAAAGAATTTATTCTGCCGGAAAGAGCCTGTAATAACCGATATCTATATGAATATTTGCAGGAGAAACGTGGAATCGGTAAGAGGGTCATAGATTTCTTTGTTACCCGTGGTCTGATCTATGAGAGCATGCCATATCACAACATTGTTTTTCTGGGGAATGATAAGGATGGTGTTACCAGATTTGCCAGTATGCGTGGTGTGTTTGATAAAAATGGCAAGTGCTTTAAGTGTGATGTGGAAGGCAATGATAAGCGCTATGGGTTCAATGTGCGAAATCAGGACAGTAAAGATCTGATTGTTTTTGAGGCAGCGATTGACCTGATGAGTTATGTGGAGCTTACCGGAGACTGTACTTCCAATCTTCTGGCACTGGGGATGGTGGCAGATGCACCGCTTGAAACGTTTCTGCAGGAGAACCCACAGATCGAAATCATTAAGTTTGGGTTGGACAACGATGTACCCGGCAGGAAGGCTTCTGAGGCACTGATTGAAAAATATTATGGATTGGGATACGAAGTAGAAGATATTGCTCCGCCACAGCAGTACAAAGATTACAATGAATGGCTGGTATACAGCAGAAAAGCTGCAGTTTATGACTTGGATTTCAGAAGGGAACAGTATCAATCACACAATCAGAAGCGATAAGTGGAAAGAGAATGCATTCCCGTGCAAAATGAGTGGGATTAGAGTTGAAATAGAGTGGAATATGAGTGGACTCAGAGTGGGAAATGAATGCAGATGGTTTTCTGTCTCTTTTTTGTAATACAGACCATGAGTGGAGATTGAGTGGAAAAATGCAAAATATGAGTGGAGTGTGAGTGGGAAAATGCCCAAAAAGAGTGGAAAATGAGTGGAGTACCATAATATCAGGGGTTTTAGGGGGTTAGCCCCCTAACAAGATGCGTGAGAGGTGCCTGACGGCTCGAATGCGTATCTTGCATTTAACCAGGTACTCCGCTGGAACAAAAGCATGGGAAATCATTCATTAGCAAAAGTAGAGAGGAGGTGCATGGAGGCAATGGATAGAGAAGTGAAGCTGTTGACAGAACCGGCGGAATTACTTGCATGGGTGGCAAGTTGTGTACCGGAGTTCAGAATGAACAGGGAGGGTGCGGAAATCCTTCTGAATTATATGGAAGGCCATGATTACCGGGTGGGTATTGATGAAAAGGGGAACATGGTACGTGTGGATATCTCAGACATACAGGAGACTTGGGAAGTGTATTCTCTGGATGATCTGATTGATGATGTCAGTGAGTGGAATTATGAACTTCTGGCAGAAGCAGACATGAAAAGGAAGAATCCGGAGAATTTTATTGACTTTGCAAATGAACAGGCAAGGTACGAGAAGCTGATAGAAGAGGAAGAGATGCTGGATCCTTTATTTGAGCAGACGCTGTATGGAAAACATCTGGATGAATTGGCAGTAGAGCTTGCTACAATGCTGATCGCTGGTATAGAGGAGGACGAGGAACTGGAATGTTCTGTGGGAATGGTAGCGGAGCAGATCAGAAACTGTTCAACAGATAAAGGGAAAGTCAGGTGAGAATAGTGAAAAAAGAGGTAGTGAAAAAGACTTTGCGGTTGGTCAAAGAGGACTCTGATCTTCTGTATGAGAAAGCCAAGCAGGCAGGTATGAATGAAAATGAGTATCTAAGAGTGCTTATCCGGGAAAAACCGGCAGATATGCCGGAAATCAGAGGCCTGATGAAATCGCTGATCAATGAAGTGAATCATATCGGTGTAAATGTCAATCAGATTGCCAGAAACAGTAATGCCGGTTATTTTGGCAGTGCAGACAGACAGCAGCTTCTTGCATATATGCAGAAGCTGAATGAAGCAGTAGAACAGGTGGTGGCAAAGCTTGGCAATCAGTAAGATAACACACATGAAAGACTGCGGGAGTTCCTATCACGGAAAGCATTTGAAGGCTTCTATAGGTTATATTACGAAAGACTGGAAGACTCAGGATGGAAGACTGGTCGGTGTGATCAATTGTCTTCCGGATGATGTTTTTGAGCAGATGAGACAAACAAAGCGACAGTTTGATAAGAATAACGGAAGGCAGGGGTATCACATCGTATTATCCTTCAAACCGGGAGAAGTAGAACCTGATAAAGCTTTTGAGATAGCAGGAATTTTTGCTAAAAAGTATCTGGGATCACGGTATGAGGTGATTTATTCTGTTCACGATAATACAGATTGTATTCATGCACATATTGTATGGAACAGCGTCAGTTTTGTAGACGGACGTAAGTATCACTATAAAAAGGGAGACTGGGAACGGGACATTCTGCCGATCACGAATGAATTATGTAAAGAATATGGATTGAGTATTCTGGAAGTAGATGGTGAGAAGGCAAATGACGAACGGGATGAGTGGAATCATAAAAATGCAGGCAATTTTACCTGGAATCCAATGATCAAAAGGGATCTGGATGCCTGTATCCTGCAGGCTGCCACATTTGCGGAGTTTCAGTCCCTGCTTATGGAAAAAGGGTATGAATGCAAGGAGGGAAAACATTTTGCAGTCAAGCCTCCCGGTATGGGGAGATTCCGCAGATGCAGTTCTTTAGGCGAGGACTATGCGGAGGAACAGATCCGCAAGCGTATCGGACTGGAGAATATCAAATCTTATGCTATAGAGGAGAAAAAAACCGCACAGATTGTGCGATGCCGTATCAAGCGATACCGCAGGGCAAAGCTGACAGGTCTTCAGAAAAAATATTATGCGAGACTGTACCGGATCGGAGTGCTAAAAAAGCATCCTTACAGTCAGGCATGGAAGTACCGGGATGAGATTCAGAAGCTGGAAAAGATCCAGAGGCAGTATCTTTTTCTGGATCGGTACGATATTCATACTATGGAAGAACTGGCTTCTGTGATCAGCTCTCTGCAGGAGAAGGATTCCCAGGCGATTTCCGAGAAAAAGAAAGTATATAGAGAAAGGCAGCGGTTTAAAGACCTTTTTGAGACAGCTGAGTGTATGGGAAAACTCCAGAATGCACATGCAGCTTATGTAAATGGGGATGCTTTCTTTGAAGAGGAAGAAAAACAGTGGAATTTATATGGTGAAAAACTTAAGTGTGCGGGTTATAACCTGGAAGAAGTGCAGTTACTGCGGGAGCACATCCGCCAGCGGATTGCAGAAGTCATTGAAAAGGAGAGTGCTGTAAAAAGGGAACTGGCTATCGGTAATTCCATATTTTATGAAAACATACCGGAAAGCAGTGAAAAATTACCGCAGGAAAAAGAAGAAAAAAATCGTAACAAAGACAGGACACAGCCAGTTCGTTAGGGTGTGTCTATTTTTTATGGAAAGTTGAGGAAGAGAATGAGCATAAACAGACAGAAAGCCTTAGGAGAAGAGGCGGCAGGGTATCTGCAGTATCTTGAAACTTTACCGGGATTGAAAGCGGAAGTGGTCAATTTAGTACGGGAAGATTTGGAATGTGGATTGTCCTTGGAGCAGGTGAAGACCTATGTGGACAAAAACAGGGATATTAAGTGCATGAAACTGTATTCCAGGTGTCTTCGCAGTGGCTACGGTATGGATGAGATCAGGGTGCTTTTGGCAGAAGAGGCGGAAATTACTCGCTGCGAGCTGGCAGTGGAATTTTACAACAGGGGCATTCCTTTGGAGGCAATTAAGAAAGCCATGGATGAGACCAGAAATGCAATGGAAATGGAGATGCTTCTACAGAAGCTTTTAAAACAGAAGGAGGAGCTTGTAAGACCTGAAAGGGAGGTGCCGCCCTATGCACAGCAGTTATTGTTACAGATTCAGGAAATGGTCGAGCAGATTCACCTGCAGGAAAATATGTATGGGGAATTGAAAAGAGCCATTTCCATTCTGGAAGCTTCCAAGAAAGAAGAGGATGAAAGGGAACGTCTGCGGCAGGAGATCCAAAGCAGGGATATGCAGATCAGTTCCCAGCAGGATGAACTGAACATGGGACACAGAAAAGTAGCCCAGCAAAGGGCGGAGATCGAAAAGTTGGTTAAGGAAGTGGAGAGTCTGAAGGAAACCATAACAGGATTGGAAGCAAAGCTTCAGGAAAAGGAGGAGATGATGAAGGAAATGAATGGAAGAGTCACAAGTAATACCGGAGTACCGGTGTATTATTCTGTACCGGTAGTGAATCAGGGCAAGGTTGTAGGCAGGGTACAGGTGGAGCATACCAAAAGACAGGGGAATGCTCCAAAAGGATTCTGGGCGAAGATGTGCGGTGCGTTGATGCCCGGTCAGGATATTGTGAAAAAGGTCATTGATGCAGGGCTGGATGAGCAGCAGCTTGCCCAGGTCAGAGCCGCCATGGAAAAGGGACTGACGGATATTCAGCTGAACCGTATTATCAATCCGGCACTTTCTCCTCGGAAAATGAGTGAGATCATCGATCTGGCAGTGTTGGTCAACCAGAATCAGTAGAGGAGGATGCTATGTATATCGGAAAGATTGAAGAGGCGGTAAAACTGCTGGAGCAGACTGCAGCATATTTTACGGAAATGGAAAGGCAGCAGATTGCCTGGTATGCTTTTAAAACCGGGGATGATGAGCTGACACAGAAACTGGTTGAAGAACTTTCGTCGGATAACTGTAATAGGGAAAGTATTATGCAGAAATATTTTGCTATTGCAGACAGAGAAGTGTTCTGGATAGAGCAGATTGAAATGCTTCTGGTCTCTATAGAAATGCTCCGCTTAAAAGAGAAACAGGCACTGGAATTGCTTTCTCAAGTAGTAAAAGCCTATGGAAAGGAAATCGCGGAAAAAGAAAATGCGGAAACAGAAAGAAATGCCCGAAAGACAGAAACGGAGAAATCCGATAAAGAAAAAAGAGATCAGCAGAAAGTAATGTAAAGGGGGAATTTGAATGGCAGAAGAAATTCAGGAAGCAGTACAGATCATCCGGGTAGCTTACGACGGCATTGAGATTGCCATGAAGGTAGGAAGCGGTGGTCTTGCTGCCATGCAGAAGGCAGTTGATTTTTTGAAGGGGATGTTAGACTATGAAAAGTCCATCGGCAGGACTTCCATGCGGAAGCTGCTTTTAAAAGGCGGTGATCTGCAGGTATTTCAGTTTAACACGGAGGATAGAAAGAAATTTGATAAGCTGGCAAAGAAATACGGAATCCTTTATTCGACACTCCCTGATGTGAACAAGCAGGACGGAAAATCTGAGATTTTGTTCCATTCTGAAGCGGTTCCGAGAGTGAATATCCTAATGCAGAAGCTTGGGTTTGGCCGGATCGCCAATTTTGATGACTATCTGAAAAATGGCAATGAAGAACAGCTGTGCAAGTTAATGGATTTTTTGCAGGGGCAGAAAAAGGGAAACGCCTCCGTCCACACTGAAGACAATACCAGGGCAAATATACTTATGGACGGCCTGATCGAAAAGGTCGGTTTATATGCCATGGAAAAGCAGAATATCAGTGTGGATGCAGTAAAAACAGAGTTTTCATTGGAAAAAGAGCAGGCAGAGACGGTTGTTTCACAGCTTACTACTATTGGGGTGCTGAATAAGGAGGATGCGGAGACATATAAGGTGGTCATGGACAGGGATGCTTTTGTGAGCCGCATTAAAGGTTATCAGGAACTGGCAGACCGTATTCATGCTGTTGCCAACAGCAAAAATGCAGAACTGGCTGATGTGACCATCAGCAAAACCCTGATCGAAAGGGAAAATGATCATGCCATAAAGACCAGAGTTCCGGGAACCTGGGGAGAGAATGTACGGTACCTGTGGATCAATAAGTCCAATATCATGGAGATTCACAGTGGAAAGACATTGCTGACATTCCTGGATCGAAACAAGGATTATAAGCTCTATGACAAGGAGAACCGGGTGGTAGATACCATGAATGGCACAAAGCTGTATGCGGATCATTATGACAAAGTAGATGCCGCTGTCAGGGAACGGTATGAGAATGTGAAGGCTTCTGTGCCGGAAGCAGTAAAGCATAGTGTACAGCAGTCCGACAGAAAGAGGTAAGATATGGGGACAAGTAAAAAGAAACCATCCGTAGTCTTGTTTTTGCTTGGTTCTTTGCTTGCAGCCTATCTTGGTTATCTGGTAGGTGGTGTATGGGAGGAAGGGATGGTATTTGCCACCTTCCTTCCGGCGTTTCTCAAGGTATGGGAGAATCCTTTCGCAGCTTACTGGAGTCCCTACACTGTAAAATGTATTGTAGCAGTATGGTTTATCTATGCATTGGCGATGGTCATGTATTATACCAGCCAGCGTAATCTTCAACCGGGAAAAGAATATGGTACTGCTAAATTTGAAAATCCCAAAAAGGTGAATAAAATCCTGGCAGATAAAGATGAGGATTTCAATCGTATCTTAAGTAAAAATATAAAGATGTCACTCAATTTCAGAAGATTGAAACTGAATGGAAATATCCTTATCGTCGGTGGCAGTGGCTCTGGTAAGACTTTTTTTGAGGTAAAGCCCAACTTCATGGCTATGCCGAAGAAGTGCTCTATTGTTGCTACCGATCCTAAGGGGGAACTCCACCGAAGTGAAGGACATATGTTGAAGCAACACGGGTATCAGGTAAAGGTACTCAATCTGGTGGAGATGGATAAGTCAGACTGCTATAATCCCTTTGCTTATATCCGTGAGGAAACGGATGTGGTGAAACTGATCACCAACCTGATCGCCAATACCACTCCAAAGGGTGCGACACCCTCCGATCCATTTTGGGAGAGTGCGACTTGTTTGCAGGCGGTAAAAAGCCTACACACGAGCAACAGTTCATGTTGTTAGTGAACTGATAATTTGATAAGTGGAATGATAGGGTAACGCCTTGAAACGCTTACACTTGATGGGCATGCACTTTCTGTAATGGAAATTGTATGAAGCCCCATGACAAAGGCTGAGAGTAACCGTAATAACTTGCCAAAAGTTATCGAAAGCAATCCAGAGGTGGATTGTGTTACCTATAGGTCGAGTGTCTATAAAATATCTATGGTTAGAATGAGTATCCTGGCAGATGCTCTGACGAACTCGCGAATGTACGGGTCTATAAGAAGACTGTGTAGAAATGCACAGGTACGTTAAAGCGTAGCTAGTGTGGTTTAGTAGAAATTGTCCCTACGAACGACCATCTTATGTTACAGGCATAAGCAAGCTAGCAGGCTCATAGTGGGAACCTAAGGATATATATGCAAAGATAGAATTATCGGAACAAGGAAAGGCATTGGGTTCTATTAAGAATAATCTGACGAAGAACAATAAGCAGATGAACCAATGCTGAAAAGTAGTGTTCGAACCAATGAAGCTTTTGTAATGAAAGCAGAGGGATGGGCACAAGTCGTTGGTCTAAATGAGCATTATTCAATCGCTATAAGGATTCGAATATGACCAAAAGTGTCACTTTCAATCAAGAGGAGGTGATGCCTTATGCCAAAAGGAAAGAAAAACCTATGTGTAGATAGCCTAAGGCATGCCGAGTACTACGACATGCAATCTACGTTTGACAATCTGTATCAGAAAAGCAAAGAGGGAGAAGTTTTTACGAATCTCATGGAACTTATACTTGATAGGAATAATATCCTATTAGCATACAGAAATATTAAATCGAACACAGGCAGTTACACAGCTGGTACTGACAATCTAACCATCAACGATATTGGGTGCTTGCCACCCGAAGAGGTTATAAGGAGAGTCAGATATTATGTCACAGGAAGTCAACACGGCTATCGCCCCAAACCTGTTAGACGAAAAGAAATACCGAAACCTAATGGTAGTACGCGTCCGTTGGGCATTCCCTGTATATGGGACAGACTGATACAACAATGTATCAAGCAGATACTTGAACCCATATGTGAAGCAAAATTCAGCAATAACAGTTATGGTTTCAGACCGAATAGGTCTGTAGAACATGCAATTTCGAAAACTTATTCATTGTTGCAAAGGTCACATCTGCATTATGTATTGGAATTCGATATTAAAGGCTTCTTCGATAATGTAAACCATAGCAAGCTGATAAAACAAATGTGGACAATGGGTATCAGAGATAAGCAACTTATTTATGTCATTAAGCAGATATTGAAAGCTCCTGTTCGCATGCAAGATGGTAGCACTATAATCCCCGACAAAGGGACACCGCAAGGGGGAATAATTTCTCCGCTGCTTGCTAACATCGTGTTAAACGAACTTGACCATTGGGTGGAAAGTCAATGGCAAGAAAATCCCATTGTATATGAAAAAGGTAAAGAGCGTATGATACGAAATTCAGTGGTCTTTGATAGAAGCCATGGTTATACGGTCATGCGAAGGACATCATTAAAGGAGATGTATATCGTAAGATATGCAGATGACTTTCGTATATTCTGTAGAGACAGAGAAGTCGCTGAGCGGACAATGATTGCAGTTACAGACTGGATTACTACTAGACTAAAGCTGGAAGTGTCGCCAGAAAAAACTCGCATTATCAATGTCAGAAAACGATATTCGGAATTTCTTGGATTCAAAATAAAGGTTAGGACAAAGGGGAAAAAGTATGTGGTTAACTCTCATATATGTGACAAGAAGCAGATAGCAGAAAAAGAGAAACTTGTGGAGCAAGCGAAACGAATCGCAAGACCTCGCCAAGGATACACACAACTTACAGAAATAACACTGTTTGATGAGATGGTCCTTGGTATTCAGAATTATTACAGGATAGCAACATGTATAAGCCTTGATTGCAAGGATATTCATAGAGCTGTAATGACAGTACTAACTAATCGGTTAAATACTGAAACTGGCTCACGATTGATGCGGACAGGCGGAACAATGACAGAAAGCGAAAAGGAGCTGTATGGTAGTTCAAAAATGATACGTTATGTATCAGGAATAGAGCGACCCATCTATCCTATAGCATACGTCAAATACAAAGTCGCTATTGGTATTAGTTCTTCGGTTTGCTGTTATACCAAAGAAGGACGCACCAAGCTACACGAAAACCTCAAAATCAATCATCGCATTATGTCAGAACTGATAAGTCAGAAAATGATAAATCATAGTCTGGAATATATGGATTGTAGACAATCATTATTTTCAGCACAAAAGGGCAAATGTAGTGTGAGTGGAGAGGAATTTGTAAGTGCAGATGAGGTTGGGTGTTGCCTAAAGAAACCTAAGGAATTAGATGGAAGAGAGCAATACCATAACATGGTTCTTGTAAAAAAGAAATATCTTCCGCTGATTTTAGAGGAAGATGAGCAGAAACTACAAGAATATATCAATGCTATCAAACCAGAGAAAAAACATCTAACAAAGATAAACAAACTTAGGGAACTAAGAAAACTTTGATAGATTAGGATAATTACTTTCGATTGGAGATTTGATTAAATGCTTATGAAAACCACCGATAGAACGCCGGATGCGGTGAAAGTCGCATGTCCGGTGTGGAGTGGGGGAAAAGGTGGAGATAACTTCAAAGCCCTACCTATCACTATAAGCAGAGTCGTTGTTTTTGCAGTCCATTTTTTATTATGTGTGGTTGGAATGTTCTCCGGCGGAAAGAAATTTCAGAACGGTACTGAAGCTGATGGGCGAGGCGGAAGTCGTGCAGGAGGGAAAGAAGTCTCCACTGACAGAGCGTATGGAGAGGCTGGCAAGGGAATCCAAGCTTGGTAACAATCACCCTGCAGTTAAGCAGTATTATAAATGTATGCGTGGTGCCGGTGATACGGTCCGTTCCATTATCATCAGTGCCAACTCCAGACTTGCTTTTTTGGAAAATCAACAGGTGCTGCGATTGCTTTCAAGAGATGATCTGAATCTGTCTCAGCTGGGGATTGGTGTCAATGGGGACGAAACGACCCGTACAGCGCTGTTTTGTGTGATACCGGATTCCGATAAGTCCTACAACTTTATCATAGGCATGCTCTATACCCAGATCTTCCAGGAGCTGTATTATCAGGCAGATTTTGTATATGGCGGCAGACTGCCCATTCATGTGACCTTTATGTTGGATGAATTTGCCAATGTGGCACTTCCCGATGACTTTTGTTCCCTGCTTTCTACCATGCGAAGCAGAGAAATCTCCAGTGTGATTATTATCCAGAACTTTGCCCAGTTAAAGGCGCTTTTTAAGGATACCTGGGAGACAATCCCCGGAAACTGTGATACTTTTATTTATCTTGGCGGTAATGAGCAGTCAACACACAAATACGTGTCAGAGCTTCTGGGTAAGGGAACTATTGACAAGCGAAGCAGCGGAGAAACCAAAGGAAAGCAGGGAAGTTCTTCGCAAAATTATGATGTGCTTGGCAGGGAACTGTTTACCCCGGATGAAGTAAGAAAGCTGGATAATAAGAAATGTATTCTTTTTATCCGTGGTTTTGATCCGATTCTGGACGATAAGTATGTACCATTTAACCACTCCAGATTTAATCTTACGGCAGATGGCAAAGGTAAGCCTTATGTGCATAAGCCTGAGGAGAAAAAAGGTGCGGTAGGCCCTGTGGTGGAATTATTATCGCCGGAATCCGTGAAGTACTATGCACGGCTGAAGGAAAGAGGGGCAAATGTCTATATCCAGGAAATGAAATATGAGGATTTTATGCTGCTCGGACAGGCCGGATTAAAGAAGAAATTCATGGAGGCTGATGAAGCGGATCAGAAGGCGAGAATGAACGAGGAGCAGGGACAGGAGCTGGAGTATGCTCAGGAGCATATGCAGCCGCAAAAGGCTGTTAATGACCAACAAAAGGCCGGTCAGCAGAAACAAATCAATATATCAGAAGAGGATTCCCTGATAGACAGAGAATTGAAAGCAGTGTATTCGGCAGAACAAAAAGAAGCACTGCGGCAGGCACTGGTAAAGAAGATTGCCATGCGGGAACTTATGGATTACTATCACCCGGATGTGACAGCAGAGGAAATGCGCAGGGCATGGAACCTATAGACGAATCTATGCAATCAGATATGAGAGAGGGTATTGGATCAACATGCCGGGTAAGCCCGACGTAACACTTTTACAGGAGAAATCCTGATCATATAGATGCAACAATGAACCCGGCGGGTAAGTGTGTGCTGAAAAGTCAGTGTATACTTGCCCGCTATTTTTATGAAAGGAAATGAAGAAATGAGCAACAAAGAAAAATTGACAAAGGTAACTAAGGAGAAGAGAATGGGATTTTTTAAGAATGCTAAACAGAAGATTGTGACAATCGCAGCTGCCGGTGTGGTGGCATGTAATGCTATGACCATTCCGGTATATGCCGCAGCAACAGGAGCAAATGCAATCACACAGCCGCTTAACAGTTTAAAAACACTGATGCTTGCGGTCATTGGTGCCGTGGGTGTGATCATTCTTGCAAAAAATGTGATGGAGTTTGCCCAGGCATACCAGCAACAGGATTCTTCCACCATGAACTCAGCCCTTAAGGGCATTGTGGCAGGTATCATGATGGCAGGTATTTCCACCGTGCTTACTTTCCTTGGATTTTAAGCGTGGGTCAGAAATAGGGCGGGGAAGGGATTCCCTGCCTGAAACAGAAAGAAGAGGTGAATACGAAT
The DNA here is from genome assembly GCA_017465845.1 of Lachnospiraceae bacterium. Classification (GTDB taxonomy): domain Bacteria; phylum Bacillota; class Clostridia; order Lachnospirales; family Lachnospiraceae; genus Acetatifactor. The sequence continues at coordinate 25,785 of JAFTVH010000117.1, forward strand.
ATGGATATATTTAACCTTGGAGAAAAGATACTTGCTTTGTTGGAAATGGTGTTTGGTTTCTGGAATAATCAGATATCTTTGGTATTTTCCATGCTGGGGCAGTCTCCGGTCAGTTTTAAAGGGGGAGGGCCGTGGGCAATCGTAGAAGCGATCAATCCGATTTTTGTGGCTGTGGGTGCTTCGCTGGTGGTCCTGTTTTTTGTGATCGGATTCTGTTCTGAAAGTGTGGATGTCAGGGAGGAAATGCGGTTTGAAGTGATCCTCAGACTGCTGATACGCCTCACGTTGGCAGAGTGGTTTGTTGTAAATAACGTTAAGATTGCCAAAGCGGTATTCCAGACCGTGGGTAATCTGGTAAATGCTTTGTCAGCCGGTGGAAGCAATACCCTGGTAATCGACGGGACCCAGGCAGATATCATCCGGAATCTGGGATTTGGTGAAAGTCTGATCATGCTGATACTGGCAGCGTTATTGTCTATTATCATCATTATCTGTGGTTTCTTTATGATATACACGGTATACTTTCGGTTTTTGCGGTTACTTATCGTGATCCCTCTCGGGCCACTTGCTTTTTCGACCATGGGAGGAAACCGGGCTGTAAGTAATACGGTAGGTGCGTACTGTAAATATTTTTTATCTGTCTGCTTTGAAGCGGTCACTATGGCACTGGCGATCATGATGTGTAATGCATTTATCAATGCTGGTCTGCCGGCATTTACAGGCGGATATGCAGACTGGACCCAGACGCTGATCTATCTGTGTGAAATGACTTTCAGTATCGCACTGACTGTGGGATGTGTGAAGGGAGCCCAGTCACTGACGAGCAAGGTGTTTGGATTGTAGGAAGGAGTAATTGTATCAATGATAATCGAGATCAATAAAGATATAGACCGTTATCAGGAATCTGTAGTCATGGGTCTGACATTGAAGCAGCTGATCTATGCTGCTTTAAGTCTGATTGCCGGGGCGGGTATTGTACTGCTATTGCAAAAGCAGATCGGGTTGACACTGGCTGCTTATGTGGCTGTGCCAGTGGTGGCACCCTTGGCGCTGCAGGGATTTTATCAGTATAACGGTATGAGTTTTATGGAAGTAATGAAAAGAAAGTTATATTTTGCTTTTCTGAACCGTCCTCTTGTATATGTATCAGAAAAAGGAGAGGCAGCCGTAAGGGCATACCATGCAGAGGTAGTACCCCAAGAAATGCGACAGAAACGGGCAACGAAAAGGAAAGGACAAACCAACAACGGAAGGAGGGAGTCGGATGAAGCTGTTTTCAGATGAATTGGGACAGTTAAAGAAAGCCGGGCAGCCGCTTTGTAAGATGCCTAAATCCATACAGGAAACAATTGAACTTCTCGCTGTTTCCGAGGACGGTATTTTTGAGGTGGCAAAGGATCAGTTTACGGAAGAATTCATGTACCAGGATATCAATTACACGACTGCAAATGATGAGGAGCAGCTGGAAATATTTGAGCGGTATGTGAAGTTTTTAAATTCCATTGGATGTCGCTTTAAGATTACCCTGAATAATAAGAACAGGGATATGAAGAAACTACGGGAGCAGATTCTGATTCCATATAAAGATGATGGATATGATCATTTGCGTCAGATTTATAACGACATTATGGAAAAAAAGATCGTGGAAGGAAGACAGGGGATCGAGCAGGAAAGATACCTGACGCTTACCATTGACCGGAAAAATTACGAAGAAGCAAAGGCACAGTTTGCCACACTGGAAGTCACACTTCGAAAGGGCTTCAATGCTTTGGGGGCAGATATCATGAAGATGAATGGTAATCAACGCCTGAAATGTCTGCATGATTATTATCATCTGGGCAGCGAGGAGGATTTCGATTTTGACATTGCAGAGGCGAAGAAGCTGGGAAAGGACTTTAAGAATGACCTGTGTAACGGAATGGTAAAGTTCTATCCGGATTATTTTGAAGACGAGAAGAAATGCTGCAGGGCAATGTTCATTAAGAGATATTCCAATAATCTGTCTGACCGTTTTTTGACTGAGATCGCTGCGTTGCCTATTCATTCTATTATCAGTATTGATGGAGTACCGGTTTCTAAAGACCTGACCACAAAAATATTACAGAAAAAGTATCTGGGAATTGAATCGGATATCTTAAAACAGCAGCGTGTAAGAAACCGTAATAATGATTTTTCTTCTGAAATTTCTTACGGAAAAAGACGGGAAAAAAGCGAGATCGAAGGTATCTTAAATGATGTAAATGAAAATGACCAGTGTCTTTTTTACGTGGGAGTCACGATCCTGCTCATGGCAGAGAATAAAAAGGAGCTGGACAGCATAACGGAAACGGTGCAGTCCATTGGTAAGAGTCATGGATGTCTGATCGATGTGCATTATTTCAAGCAACGGGAAGCACTTAACACAGCCCTACCAATTGGGGTAAGGCAGGTGGAGACCATGCGTACCATGCTTACCCAGTCTCTGGCTACCCTGATGCCCTTTAATGTACAGGAACTGCAGGAACCCAGAGGGAACTATTATGGTATCAATCAGGTGTCAAAAAATATTAATGTGGGCAATCGTAAGAAGCTGATCAATGGAAACGGATTTGTGTTTGGGGTACCCGGCGGTGGAAAATCCTTTTTCTGTAAAATGGAGATGGGCAATGTATTTCTGGCAACCGATGATGATATTGTGGTAATAGACCCTACGAATGAGTATTTTGTGGTGGCATATGCCCTTGGCGGCAGTGTGATCAATCTGTCCACCTATACAGATAATTTTGTAAATCCTCTCCATGTGGATCTGAATGACCTGGATCAATTTGATTCCAAGGGCATTATCCGGGAAAAATGCGAATTTATGCTGGGACTGTGTGAACAGTGCATGGGTAATACCTTGAATCCTCATCACAGGTCTATCATTGACAGATGTGTGCGACTTTTGTACAGGAAGATTGCCAGAAGCAGGGAAAAACATGTACCGGTAATGACAGAATTTTATGAACTGCTGCTTGTACAAAAGGAAGAGGAGGCCAGGGACATTGCACTTGCACTGGAGGTATTCGTGGATGGTTCCTTAAATATCTTTAACCACCAGACGAATGTAAACATGGATAACCGCTTCACTGTGTATGGCATCAGAGATCTGGGGACAGATCTTAGCCCTGTAAGCATGCTGGTCATGATGGAGGCGATACAGCAGAAGATCATGGAGAACAGCAAAAAGGGAAAGGCAACATGGCTGTTCATTGATGAATTCCATGTGCTGTTAAATTCAGAGTTTTCTGCTAAATATTTACAGCAGCTCTGGAAGAAGGTCAGAAAGCAGGGTGGTATCTGTACCGGTATTACCCAGAATGTAACCGACCTTCTGCAGAACTATGTGGCATCCACCATGCTGTCCAATTCGGAGTTTGTGGTGCTGTTAAAACAGGCAAATATTGACAGTGCAAAGTTATCAGAGGTAATCGGAGTGTCGGAAGCACAGTTAAAGTTTGTATCAAATTCCCCTGCCGGAATGGGACTTATCAAATGTGGGAATACGGTGGTTTCTTTTGATAACCAGATCAGCAAGAAGTCTGAGTTGTATCAGCTATTTAACACAAATTTGCACGAAAAAGCAGAGTTAGGACAGTTGACAGGCGGGTGAAGCAATTGAATATAAGAAAAGTGGATGATAAACCTATGGACATTCATACCAAAAAGGGAATGCGGATCCATAAGTATAGGCGTGTGAAGCCCGAAGCAGGAAGTGATCATCGTAATACTTCAGCGGAGGAAAAGGTAAAACACCGTCGAACCGGTTCCAAAATAGCCAAATTGGAGCAAAAGAAGAAATCCCGGAGCAATACCAAAAGGCTTATAAAAGCTGCGGAAGTGGAGACTACGAAAGCAGCTTCGGAGAAGCTGGAAGGCGGAGAAGAAGTGCACCAGGCATCCATGCTGGCATATGAAGCTTTAAGGCCGGTATCGGCTGCGACTGGGAAGGGTGCGAGTCTTTTAAAAGAATCCATGCTGGAACAGAAACGCAAAAAATATAAAATCGTAACGCCAATGGCTGAGAACGGTATAATATCGAAGCAGTCCATTGTGAATAAAGCATCTAAAACTGCAATCAATAAAGTCACATCTAACACTGCAAAGCATGCTGTGAAGGCTGGAGCCGAAAAAAAAGCGGAAACGACGGCGAAAAGAGCTGCAAAAGAAACTGCAAAGACTGTGACCAAAGTGACGACTAAAGCAGTGGTATCAACTGCCGGGACGGTAGCCGGAACTGCAGCTACGGGAGTTGGAGGAGTTTTGATCGGTCAGGCTACCGTGGCGGGACTTGCCATTGATCACAAGGATATGAGACAGACAGTAAGAAACCGTAAGATCAAGTTTTTTCTGGATAAGATGAAAGCAGAGCAGAAGCAGACTGACAGTGTGGCAAAAATGATACGGGATACCATAGGCAGTAAAGCAAAGTTTTATGTGGGGAAAGCGGCAGTGGCAATACTTGGAGTCCTTGGTGGTATTGCAAGTATCATTGCATTGGTAGCAATCCCTATCGTTCTCATTATCACACTACTTTATAATTCTCCGCTTGCGTTGTTCCTTCCGCCGCTTACTTCGGGGGACACCGTGCAGACAGTGACAAATACCTATGTGACAGAATTCGTTTCTGAGGTGGAAACACTTGCAAGGGATCATACCAGATATGATGAAGGAGAAGTAATTTACCGGGATCCGGATGGTAATGTGATCACACCAATGCCCCAGCAGGATATCATGAGTGTATATATGGTGGAGTATGGTGTGGGTGACACGGCGAGCATTATGAGTGACAGGGCAAAGAAGCGTCTGAAGAATGTAGTAGAAGATATGTGTCAATATACCACGTCCGACAGAACAGAAGAGCGAAAGGACGATAAAAATAAAAAATATGATGTAACGATTCTGGAAGTCAATGTTGTGATCAAAGATTATCAGGACATGGTAGCAGAATACCGCTTCAGTCAGGAACAGATAACATTGATAGAACAGATGATGAATTATTAGTATAGGCAGGGCCGGGTGCTCTGCCTGTTTATTTGGAGGAAGATATGAAGATAAGTGACATGATCATGGTAATTGAAAACAGAAAAGGAACAGAGAGTAACAGCTTATGCAGCTTTGAAGATTATTTGTCAGAGTTTGTTTTTAAAACTACGGAGGACCAAAAGGTACGGGCAGAACTGATAGGGGAGATCATGCAGAGTAAGTATGAAAAGAACGGGTGGAGTGAGATCTACACAGCTGCTAACCATACCATACACGCAAGATACTGTAAAGACTTAAATGACCTGCAGGCATTTGTTTTAGGGTGTTATAACGATACCAGGCCGGAACTGAACCTGAATGTGTTCCACAGCAGTATAGAATGCCTTGGCGTGGTAGAGAGCATGGGCATTCCTTACAACGGAAGTAAGGGAGATCTGCGTGCTTTGCATTATGAGAAAGTGAAGCGAGAATTTGTAGAGGGAGAAGTGTTAAGTAACTTTAATGGCAGACAGTACAGAGTATTGGAAAAATACTCGGATGATAATCTTCTTTTACAGGATGTAGAGAGTGGTTCATTTGTAGTGGGAGAAGGTACGGCTTTTTATGCCAAATATCCGAAAGCAGAAGGAATTGGCTCTGAAAACTGTGTGTATGGGATCGAATGGCAAAGTGGCATTTATCCTGGCGGTGCCAAGCCATCAGAAATCAATTTCAAGCAGATCCGTCAGGAGTATGGTGCAGTGAAAGAGGCGGAGAAAAATAAGTCATACCGAGAGGAACTGACAGAGAAATTTGATGAGCTGTACAGAATATCCCGGGATGTAAAACTGACAGAGACCGTATGTGAAGCAGCGAAAGAGGCATTATACGATGAGTTTGGAACTGCCCGTAGAAACATATTTATGGATAAATTGGAAAAAGGTCAGTATGACCGTCCGGGTATTACGCTGAATCCAGAAGGTTATGTCAGATAAAGGAAAGAGAGGAAGGATCAATATGGGAAGAAATAAGAAAAAAACAGAGATTGGTGATGTAGAATTACTAATCTGGATGCTGCAAAAAGAATGGAGCTGTTCTAAGGAACCGGTCTGGAAAGTGGAGGTGCCTGCATGCATTTTGAAGGCATGTAATAAAGAAGTTGGTAAAATGTCCCGCTATCTTCAACATTTGTATGCGAATGGTCCGATCTGTGAGGATGGCACCAATGAGGTCAAGGACTTTCCGTTATCTCGTGCGGTAATTTCGACCAAAGACGCATATGTGCTGATCAGAGTTGCGAAGAAACTGCTGGCAGCATCTAAAGAATCCGTGAATAGAAAGCAGTTCATCGTAACATTGGATGACGAAGAATACAAATTGGTGACATCCAGCTTTTGGGAGTATTTATAGGAGAGATTGCCTATGGGAAAGTACAAAAATGTAAGAAGAAAATATGATGGCTGGGTCTGCCTTGGAAATAGATATGATGGAAAGATATCAGGGAAACGATAATGGAGGTATGAGATGTACAATAAGTATATGGTACAGGCAATCTATGATGATGCCATAAAACAAGCTACTTCCTCGGAACGGAAGTGGAAAGAAATACTTCGGCTTGCGGGTAACAGTTACCGCTTTGAATTTGACAATATCCTGATGATCTATGAGCAGCGTCCTCATGCAACTCTGGTTACAGATTATGATACCTGGACAGATGTGGGGCGGTATGTAAAGAGGGGAAGCAAGGGGATTGCCATCTTCCCCTCCCGTGCATTAAAACCCTATCTGAAATATGTATTCGACATTGCAGATACCGGTGGAAGTAACAGGCAGCTAACCTGGAGTCTTAATCAGAATAATCTTTCTGATTATCTGAAGCTTCTGGTAGCAAATGGGGAACTGGCGGAATACCCCACGGGTGAGGAAAAAGAACAAAAAAATTCTCTTAAATTATTTACAGGAACAAATGTTTGGGGTATAATAAGAACTGACTTCGAGGATCGAATGTCAGAATTAAAGCAGATTACAGGTAGTGTGATCAAGGATTTCAGCGAAAAACGTGAGGGCTTGGAGCAGCGTGATACGATAGAGGACTTTGTCCATAAAAGTATTATGTATGTTGTAGGTACGAGATGTGGATTTGAGTTGTCTGGCGAAGAACAGGACTTTCATCAAATCGTGGATATTACGGATGAAGAAGTAATATACCGGCTCGGTTCCCTCATATGCGATGTCTCCTGTAATGTTCTTGGAGAATTCAGTAAGAATTTAAAGACCATTGAAAGCGAAAGGAGAATTGCATATGGCAGTAGCATTAACGTACCACGAAGTGGACGGTCTGCAGTATCCGGATATCGAGATGCCGGAAGAGCAGGAGAAGAAATTAACCAATCTGGGCAAATACGGAATGATGGCGATGAAATATCTGCAGGAGAACGAGAAGCAGAGGTACAGAACCCTGCAGAGGTTCGGGACATTGGCGGAAAAGATGCATCAGGTGGACGAGGAAGCGAACGAACTTCTGGAGAAGCTGATGAACCAATATCTGCAGCAGAACAAGCCGGAGAATCCGGGATCCACCATGGAGATGTGGAAACTGAGAGAGCAGGCGAAGATGCAGGCAGAGGAAGTGGTGCTGCATCAGGTAGTGATGAAGTTTCACTAATAAAGGAAGTTCCACCAACAGTGGATGAGGTGGAAGATGAAGAACTGAATAGAGAGCTTGATGAGATCAACTCATTAGGAAACAGGGAAGCCGGTGAATATCATCAGGCTTCTTTTTTTGATGCTGAATATGGCTTCAACATGGGAAATACTCCTGCAGAAAAGACTTCTGCAAAAAAGACTAATAAGTTAAAACTTACCAACGAAAGTACAATACAAACAGAAGGCAAGAAATACACTTATTTGGAACCGAAGAAAGCAACGGTGGTACCACATGAGTATGTAAGAGAGGTCCTTTTGAGGGGATCAGGGTTTTCTGGTGGGAAAGCGCGTATTTATATGTTGTACACCAATACTGTGGATCCAAAAGAAAGAGTGAAGCTGCTGAAAAAAGAGTATGGTATAGGTGGAGCAGGATGGCCGATCAAAGGCTATGGTTTGCATGGATATGACACGCATCATGGTAATGGAATCCGTTTTCAGTGGCGTGATGAAGAGGGAGAGGTTGAAGGATATCTTCCTTGGAAAGCAGTGGAACGGGAGATTGGAGCACTGATTCTGACAGGGGAATATTATCAGCCGCCACAAGAATTGCAGCAGGAAACAATGGAGGAAGAAATCTCAGAGGAAGAAATTACGGATGAAGAAAGCTTTGCGGAAGATGCAGAACAAGATTATAACAAAAAGCTGTCTGATGATGAGATTGAAGCCATTTTAGAGGAAGATCGTAGACATGCGGAAGAACGGTATGAGCAGGAACAGGAAGCCTTAGAACGGGAAGTGTTTGAGCAGGAGGTTTCTCAGAAAGAGGTGTCCGGTGAGGAAGCTGCGGAAGTGTCGGAGGCGGTTGATGATACAGTGAAAGAGGCAGCAACGGAGCTTTATGATTCGTCAGATACTACTCCCATAGATTATGCAAAAGTGATTCACGACATGGATGAAGATCTTCGTACCGCGTTGGAGATCCTGGTCAGTGAGTGCACCATTTATAATCCCCACAAGCCATTTTTGCAGGATATTGTATCATCAGATTTGTTCATGCCGCAAAAGCTGGATTTTCTGTCGGAGATTGTGCTGAATGGCAGAGAAGAACGGAAGGCATATGCGAATAATGCCTATGGTCTGATTGAATATAAGCTTCATCCCTTTGACATTGAATTAAACTTTAAGAATCACAGCGGCGAACGTGTCACAGAAAGCATTGGATATCGGGAACTGTATGAAATTCTTTCTTATATGGTAAAGGTTCCTTATTATTGTGGGGAAGACCAGCGGAAAAGGTTCGATGAACTGATATCCGGGGATCGTGAATCGCTGCAGCCTATTTATCAGGATTATCTGCATAAATGTGAGCGAAGAAAGGAACAGCTGGAAGTCCAGAAGGAAAAACAGGAGAAAGTTGCTGGATCAGAACTGGAAGAAGTCGTATCTGTCGAAAAGCATAACTTCCACTACGACTTGTGGGAGCTTCCGAAAGGGGGATCCAAAACAAGATATAAATGGAATGTGGAAGCAATCCGCTTGTTAAAGCAGATTGAAAGTGAGAACCGATTGGCTACGGAAGAGGAGCAGAAGGTCTTATCCTATTATGTTGGCTGGGGCGGTCTGGCAGAAGCCTTTGATCCGGAAAACAAAAACTGGGAAAAGGAATATGCTCAGTTAAAAGAGATACTGTCAGAGGAAGAATATGTTGCAGCAAGAGCGACGGTTAACACTGCTTTTTACACTACGCCTGAGATTGCAAGCTGTATGCACCAGGCACTTATTCAATTCGGATTTCGTGGAGGTAATGTGCTGGAGCCCAGTATGGGTGTGGGAAATTTCTTTGGCAGTATGCCTGAGGTCTTGAATAACTGCAGATTGTATGGTGTGGAGTTGGATGACATTTCCGGGCGAATTGCAAAGCAACTTTACCAGACAGCGGATATTCAGATTAAGGGCTTTGAAGAAACTACCTATCCGGACAATTTCTTTGATGTGGCAGTGGGTAATGTGCCATTTGGTGATTATAAGCTGTATGACCCTAAGTACAATAAGTATAACTTCCGTATCCATGATTATTTTCTTGCAAAAGCGGTAGATCAGGTCAGACCGGGAGGTATAGTGGCATTTATTACTACCAAAGGTACTATGGATAAGGCAAATCCCACGGTCAGAAAGTATCTGGCAGAACGGGCGGAGCTGATCGGTGCCATACGACTTCCCAACACAGCCTTCAAGGAGAATGCAGGGACGGAAGTGACTGCAGATATCCTGTTTTTACAGAAAAGAGAGCGTAAGATAGACATTGAACCGGATTGGGTACACCTGGGATATACCGATAATGGTATTGCTGTCAATTCCTATTTCGCAGAGCATCCGGAAATGATGCTGGGAAGCATTGAGTACGATACAGGAATGTATGGGCCGGACAGCAGAACTACCACCTGTATTAATCGTGATCCGGATTTCAATCTGTATGAAGCAATCAACCAAGCTATTCAGAATCTGAAAGCACAGATGCCGGAATTTGAACAGATTGCAGAGGAAGGAGAGGTCAGTGAGGATGTGATTCCGGCTGATCCCGATGTACGGAACTACACCTATGCATTTCGGGATGGAAAGCTGTATTACCGGCAGGACTCTCTGATGTTTCGTAAAGAATTATCGATGCAGATGGAAGATCGGGTCAAGCTGCTGGATGAGATCAGAACAGTGACAAGACATCTGATTGATATTCAGACAGAAGGCTGCAGCGAAGAGGAGCTAATTGCCAGTCAAAAGATTTTGAATGAAAAGTATGATCGTTTTGTAGCAAAGTATGGTGCAATCAATTCCCAGATGAACAGCAGGGCATTCCGTGATGACAGCGACTATCCATTGCTTTGCTCTCTGGAAGATGTAAATGAGGATGGTCAGGTTAAGAAAGCGGATATGTTCTATAAACAGACCATTAAAGCGAAAGTACACATTGAAAGAGTGGAGTCTGCAGTGGAAGCATTGAATATCTCCATGAATGAATTTGGATATGTGAATATTCCCTATATGCTCAGCCTTTATGAGCCTGACATCAGTGGAGATATCCGTGAAATGGAGGAAAAAACCGGGGAAGAGGTTCAGTTGTCGGAAGATGCAGCGGCAGAGTTAAGCAGGGGTAAATTGATCACAGAGCTGCAGGGGCTTATCTATCCAAATCCTGTAGTATATAATGAAGAAAATCCGAATGAAGGATGGGAGACTGCAGATGAATATCTTTCAGGGAATGTAAGGGATAAGCTTCGTGTGGCAAGAGCCTTTGCCAGAGAAAATCCGGAACAATTTGCCCAGAATGTATCGGCACTGGAGCAGGTACAGCCGGCAGATATCGAAGCAGGAGATATTGATGTGAGGATTGGTACCACCTGGATTGAGCGAGAGGATTATGAGCAGTTTATTTATGAACTTCTGAATACGCCAAGAAAATATAGGGCAATCCGCACCCAGTGGTATCAGTCCGGTATTCAGCTACACCTGAATAAGGCAAATATGGAATGGTTCATAGAAAATAAATCCATGGATAAGCGTTCCGTGGCAGCAACCAAGACCTATGGTACCGGCCGCATAGATGCGTATTCGATTTTTGAAACCACCCTGAATCTGAGGACAGTTACAGTAAGAGACCGCATTGATGATGGGGACGGTAAGTATCATTATGAGATTAACAAAAACGAGACCATGCTTGCCAGAGAAAAACAGAACCAGATGAAGGAAGCCTTTAAGGAATGGTTGTTCAAGGATCCTGACCGCAGGCAGAAGTACGTGACCTACTATAACGAAACCTTTAACAATGTACGCCTTAGAGAATATGATGGGTCTCATCTGACATTTCCTGGGATGAATCCGGTAATTGAGTTAAAACCTCATCAGAAGAATGCGGTGGCAAGGATTTTGATGGGTGGAAATACCCTTCTGGCACACTGTGTAGGAGCAGGCAAGTCTTTTGAAATGATGGCAGCCTGTATGGAACTGAAAAGACTTGGACTTGCCAATAAGACCATGATGGTGGTACCCAAGCCATTGATCGGCCAGACTGCCAGTGAGTTCCTTCGTCTTTATCCGTCTGCAAATATTCTGGTGGCTACGGAAAGAGATTTTGAGAAAAGCAGGAGGAGGCAGTTTATCAGCAGGATCGCTACAGGGGATTATGACTGTATTATTATGAGCCATTCGCAGTTTGAAAAAGTGCCTATCTCTCCGGAGAGACGAGAACGAATGCTGCAGAGTCAGATCGATGAGATTAGTTATGCCATTGACGAAATGAAGGCAAATAACGGTGAGCGGTGGACAATCAAGCAGATGGAAGCGCAAAAGAAACGGCTGACGGAGCAGATCAAAAGCCTGGCAGATGAGAGCAGGAAGGATGACCTGATCCATTTTGAAGCTCTTGGGGTGGACTGTATCATGGTAGATGAGGCTCATGCGTTTAAGAATTGTGCCATCTTTTCTAAGATGAATAATGTGGCGGGTATCAGTTCTTCAGGCTCCAAGAAAGCCATGGATATGCTTTTGAAGTGTCAGTATCTGTCAGAAATAAATCCTGGCAGGGGCATTGTATTTGCAACAGGAACCCCAATCTCCAATACTATGGGAGAGATGTATGTGATGCAGCTATATCTGCAGAAGCAGACGCTTGAGGAAATGGGAATTCACCATTTCGATTCCTGGGCAGCCAACTTCGGTGAAGTTACGACTGCGTTAGAATTAAATGTGGAAGGCAGCGGCTTCCGCTTCAAGAGCCGGTTCAATAAGTTTACCAATCTGCCAGAGCTGATGAATATTTTCCGGGAAGTGGCAGATGTGCAGACAGCAGATATGTTAAAACTGGATGTGCCGGAACTTCGGGATGGAAAATATAATATCGTCGAATCGGAGCCGGATTGGTATGTGAAGACCGTCATGGAGGATTTTGTGCGACGTGCGGAAGCAATCCGAAGCGGTAGCGTAGACCCCAGTCAGGATAATTTCCTAAAGATTACTCATGAAGCAAGGCTTCTTGGTACAGATGCAAGACTGTTGGAGAAAGATGCACCCAATAATGTAGATGGTAAGCTGAATAAGGTAGTGGATAATGTAATTTATGAATATGAGAAGGCGAAAGCTGATGGCAAGATAGGCTGTCAGCTTATTTTTTCGGATATCGGTACTCCCGGAGACAAAGATTTTGATGTATACAGTTATATCAAAGAGCAGTTGGTTGAGCGGGGGATTCCGACAGAGGAGATCGCCTTTATTCATGATGCAAAATCTGATGCCCAGAGAGATGTATTGTTCAAGGAAATGCGGACCGGTAAAAAGAAAGTGTTGATTGGTTCCACCGAAAAGTGTGGTACCGGTGTCAATGTGCAGACGCACTTGGTAGCTATGCACCATGTAGACTGCCCGTGGAAACCTTCCAGTATTGAGCAGAGAGAGGGGCGTGGCATCCGTCAGGGGAATGAAAATGATGAGATTGCGGTATACCGCTATGTGACGAAAGGGACTTTTGATGCCTATAGCTGGAGTCTGGTGGAGAATAAGCAGCGGTTTATTTCTCAGGTTATGACCAGTAAGACTGTATCCAGAAGCTGTGAAGACATCGACGAGGCAACACTTTCCTATGCGGAGATCAAGGCGGTAGCTACAGGTAATCCTCTGATCAAAGAGAAAATGGAGCTGGATAATGAGGTACAGCGTCTGAAGCTGCTAAAGGCATCCTATGACAGTCAGCACTATGCTCTGCAGGATAACTTTATGATTCGGTATCCTAAGCTGATTGCTGCAGCTAAGGCAAAGTTGGGGGCTGTCCGGGCAGATATGACAGTTAGGGATGAAGAACTGTTAAAGAGCGAAGAATTTGCTATTACCATCGGAAAAACCACGTTTACTGAACGTGTGGATGGGGGAACGGTCATGCTGGAGGCAATCAGTAAGTGTAAGACCGGGGAAAGCACTGCACTGGGACAATACAAAGGATTTATTCTTTCCGTGGAAAAGAAGTTTCTGGATGTCAGTTATCTGGTATTACAGGGGAGAACAGAGTATAAAGCGGAACTTTCCAATAGCCCGGTAGGTAACATGGTCAAGATTGAGAATCTGTTTAACAACATTCAGAGCAATGAGGAATTTTTGCTTCAAAAGATAGAACAGTATGAAAACGATATGGAAGCATCCCGTATCCAGTATGAAAAGCCTTTTGAATATGAACAGGAGCTGAAAACAAAGCTGGCCAGACAGTATGAACTGAACACAGAGTTGGATCTGGAGAATAAAAAGGTGGCAGATATGGACCTTGGCGGCATGGAGGATGATCGCAGCGGATGTGTGGCAGAACCGGAATATGTCTATGGTTCAGAACGATCCCATGGCAGATAACAGATAACAAGCGGGAAGGGGGTGAGATGTATATGAACAAACAATGCAGTATGTCAGAGGTGGAATCTGTTATTGAAGAAATGGAACTTTCTGAGATTTCGGAGGATGTGGCAGAGCTGGAGGAAGGATACCAGCTTGTACTTAGTGGCTGGTATGTGCGTATCCCGAAGCTGCATCTAAGGCTCCATGAAGGTGTGGTCGGGTACGGGGATGAAGAAATGAAGGAATATATGCCGGACTTTTGTGTGACGGTCATTTACCCGGAAGAACCGGCGGAAACAGAGTATTTATATTATGAGCAGGACGGAATGTTTACCACAATGGTTAACTGGCTTCATGGTCAGATGTCCATGGAAGAAATCGAACATCTTGAATGTGAAATCCTAATCCCACAGGAGAGTAGCATATAGGCTGTTTTTATTTGTAACTTATAAAAAAGATAAGCCATAATGGCAGAAAGTGAGTGTAATTATGAAGTATTCAATCAGAGTAAATGAAGTAAAAAATATGGAAGGCAATATCAGAGGATTTGCCACGGTGGTATTTAGTGATTCCTTTAAGGTAACGAATATCGCAATCTTGGAAAATCAGGAAAAAGGGCAGTTGTTTGTATCCATGCCCAGATATCGAACCAATGAACGGGATGAAAATGGAAATGTCTATAAGGATATCTGCAATCCTATCACGAAGGAATTCCGAGAGGAATTGTATGGAAACATACTGGAGGCATTTGAAAATCTGCAGAAGCAGGATCGTGAACAGGAAAAGGGACAGGAGCGTGATGAGTTCCGCACTGCACCGGATTTTACAGTATCCGTCACTCCTTATGAAAGAGAAGGCAGTAACATCAAAGGCCTTGCAAGAATCTATTTTGAAGACAGCTTTATCGTCAACAATGTGAATATTCTGCAGGGAAAGGAGAGTCTGTTTGTTGCCATGCCTTCCTACAAAACTAAGCAGAACGATGAAAACGGAAAACCAAAGTATCAAGAGGTATGTTATCCGGTAACAAAGGCGTTTCGAGATAAGCTGTATAAGGAGATCATTTCCTCTTATGAGTGGGAAGTACAACAGCAAAAGAAGAATAATAATAACCAGCTTGGCGGACAGAAGCAGACTGGGAGACAGAATGATTATGATAGGAGAAGTTCCTTGCGTTGATGAATAAAACGATTCTTTCTAAATAGACAAAAGATTGTGAAGAATTCCTGCAGTAACAAAAATCAAAAGCGAATTCCCAAGTGACAGTTCTTTAGAAAAAATGCTTTACCTATCCAGCGAAAATGTAGTGAAGAAATGGACGCAGCGTTATCGTGGGTGGGATTAGGTGCTCAATCAGTTAATCGTACTGTATCCTGAACGCCTGACACCATATCTGTAAGAAAAAAAGGCTGGAACGGCTACCATCTAAAGCGTACGCCGTTTCAACCTTATTCCGTCTGCATTAGTATTATAACCAGAAA
>JAFTVH010000118.1 GCA_017465845.1 Lachnospiraceae bacterium
GCACCGGTGGGACCTACGATTGCGATCTTCTGTCCCGGTTTTGCATGGGCAGAAAAATCGTGGATGATGATCTTCTCCGGGTCATAACCGAATCTGACATGCTTAAATTCCACATCTCCTTTGGCGTCCTCCAGCACCGTGGTCTTGTGGCTTTCATCCTCCATCTCTTCCCCTTCCAGGAATTCAAATACACGCTCGCCGGCTGCCGTCATGGACTGCATGCTGGTCATGGCCTGGGCGATTTGATTCAGAGGATTGGTAAATTGCCTGATATACATCATGAATGCCACGATGACACCAAAAGTGATATTACCGTTCAGCACAAGAGCCGCACCGGATACACAGACTGCCACATATCCGAAGTTACCGATGAATCCCATGATAGGCATCATCAGGCCTGACAGGAATTGGCTCTTCCATGCACTTTCATACAATTTGTCATTAATAGAAGCAAATGTCTTAATGGCTGCTTTTTCTCCGTTATAAGCCTTTACCACATTATGGCCGGAATAGATTTCCTCGATGTGACCGTTGATTCGTCCCAATTCTCTCTGCTGGGTCACAAAATGCTTCTGGGATTTGCCCATGATAGCAAACATGAATACAAAACCAAT
The DNA here is from genome assembly GCA_017465845.1 of Lachnospiraceae bacterium. Classification (GTDB taxonomy): domain Bacteria; phylum Bacillota; class Clostridia; order Lachnospirales; family Lachnospiraceae; genus Acetatifactor. Next base: position 615 of record JAFTVH010000118.1, read on the forward strand.
GAAGGTGGACAGAATTGCCACGATTGCCATGATCCAGTTGGTATAAAACATCATGAAGAGCGATCCTAAGAACATGGTAAGCGCTGAAAACAGTGATACAATGCTCTGGCTCAAGCTCTGTCCGATGGTATCCACATCATTGGTCACACGGCTTAATACATCACCGTAGCTGGTCTTGTTAAAATAACTCAGCGGTACCTTATTGATTTTTACAGAAATATCTCTCCTTAGTTTTCTGGCAAGGTACTGTGTTACCGTAGTCATAGTAAAGGACTGAATATAGGAGAACACTGAACTGATTCCATACAGAAAGATCAGAGTAAATGCAATCTCCTTTACCTCATCCATATCCACTCCGGTAATGATTCCGTTACTGATGATATCCGTCATATCACTGAGCTTATCCGGCCCGATCAAAGAGCAGATAGAACCAGCCATGGCAAGCAGTGTGGAAAAAATAATGAACGGTACGAACTGTCTGCAATATACCACCATTTTTCCAAATGACTTCTTAAAATCCTTGGGCTTCTCTCCCGGTCTCGGTCCTTTCGGGCCTCCGGGACCGTGGCCTCCGGGGCCATGGCTACCGGGCCCGGGGCCGCCCAGACGCTGCCCATGCGCGGGTTTGCCACTGTTTATTTTCCTGCTTTCATCACTCATTACGCAAGCTCCTCCTTTGACAACTGGGACAAAGCAATCTGCTGATATACTTCGCAATTTTTCATAAGCTCCTCATGGGTACCGATGCCCACTGCTCTTCCTTCCTCCAGAACGATGATCTTATCTGCATTTTTGATGGTACCAATCCGCTGCGCCACGATAAGGGATGTGGTATCAGCAGTCTCTTTCTTCAAGGCTTTTCTAAGGACCTTATCCGTCTTATAGTCCAGCGCAGAAAAGGAATCATCGAAGATGTAGATTTCAGGCTTTCTGTACACGGCTCTTGCAATTGCCAGTCTCTGCTTCTGACCGCCGGAAATATTGGTACCTCCCTGGGCGATCATCGCCTGATACTGTTCCTCCATTTTTTCTACGAATTCTTTACCCTGGGCGATTTCTACTGCTTTCTCAACTGCATTGGAGGCAGTTTCCTCTCTGCCATTGTCTCCGTATGTTACGTTACTTTCTACGGTGCCGGAAAACATAACAGCCCGCTGTGACACATAACCCAGCTTATTGTGAAGGGCTTCCAGCGTATAATCCTTTACATTGATGCCATCCACCAGGACTTCGCCTTCTGAAGCATCATAGAATCTGGGAAGCAGGTTGACCAATGTGGACTTTCCGCTTCCGGTAGCTCCGATAAATGCAATGGTTTCGCCCTTCTTTGCCTGAAAGCTGATATCTCTCAGCACATAATCTGCAGCATCAGGATACTTGAAGCTGACGTTCTTAAATTCTACGACACCTTCCATTCCGGGCTTTCCTTCTGTCATCGTTCCATCCTTGATTTTGGATTCCGTATCCAGCACCTCATTGATACGCTTAATGGATACACTTGTTCTCGGCAGCATGATGAAAATCATAGTCAACATCATAAATGCCATTACTACCTGCATAGCGTAAGAAGAAAATACTACCATATTGGAGAACAGTTCGATTCTTGCATCGATTGCTCCCGCCTGGTGAATGAGCATGGCACCGATCCAGTAAATGGAAAGCGTCAGACCGTTCATAACGATATTCATACCGGGATTCATGATCGCCATAACGCGATTGGCGAACAGATTGTTCTGCACCAATTCTTCGTTGGCCTGATTGAACTTCTCTTCCTGATATTCTTCCGCATTATATGCACGCACCACCCTGATACCTGTCAGGTTTTCTCTTGTAACACGGTTCAGATTATCTGTCAGCTTCTGCACCTTACGGAATCTGGGAAGTGCAAATGTAACAGCTATGACAATCAATAATAACAGAAGGACAATTGCTGCTGCGGTAGCCGCCGTCCACTGCCAGCTCTTACTGGAAATCTTCGTAATCGCCCAGACTGCCATGATAGGTGCTTTGATCATCACCTGCAGCCCCATGGAAATCAGCATCTGTACCTGAGTAATATCGTTAGTAGAACGTGTAATCAGACTGTCTGTGGAAAATCCGTTGATTTCTTCCATAGAGAAGGACTCCACCTTTTCAAACACTGCAAACCTTATCCTTCTGGAAAATCCTGCTGCCAGCCTGGCCGCAAAGAATCCAACCGCAACTGCCAGAATCAGACTGCCGAATGCGCACAGAAGCATCTTACCTCCTGCTGCAAACACCTCGCTCATCTTGCTTCCTTCGGTCTGCACCAGTCCTGTTATCTCCGTCATATAATCCGGCAGCTTCAGATCCAGTCCTACCTGACCTGCAATAAGGAATATACAAATCAGGACCACAAGCCAGTCTTCTTTCTTTAAAAATTTGAAGATCTTAATCATTCTCTTTCCTTTCCGGCCGCCATCAGCCTCATGTATTCTCCTGCTCAAAATTCTTCTTCGCCTTGCGAATCAGATACAGGAACTGTTCTAACTCCTCTTCTGTAAATCCCTCTGTCAGCCGCCGCTGCATCTTTTCCATATTCTCCCTGAACATCTCCAGATTATGCAGAGACTGAACAGATAGCGTGATCTGCTTCACTCGGGCATCGTGTTCCGCCTGTTGTCTGCATATCAGGCCTTTCTTTTCCATAATCCGAAGAACCTTAGAAATCGTAGATCTGCGCACATTCATCCGCTCTTCCAGTTCCTTCTGATAGACTTCTCTGTCACGGTTTTCAAAAAGATATCCCATAATGAACATGTTCGTTCCGGAAAGACCTTTTCCCGCGTCAGGAACCGGCATTTTATCTGCCTCCACCAGACTGTCCAGATAACGCTTCATTGAATGCGCTAGCATCTGCATTTCAAAGGTAACCTCAGACTGTTTCCTGAAAAACAATTCATTCTGGGCAACTTTCTGACCATATTCCGCTTCCATTTCTTCACCTTTCTAACGCTTTCTTTTGTTAAACATCCAGCTGTCAGTCTGCTAATTGTTAGCCGTCTAGCAATTATTATATGCCATTATGCAAAATAATCCAATAAAAAAACTATAAACAATTCTAAATCTTTAAAGCGATCACTACTGTCCAAACGCCCCCCGAACAGACAGTAACCAGCAATCAAAAAACCAGGTTGAACACACCTTGTTGAACAGCCTGGTTTCTGAAACGCTTGTGAAGACATTATATATTACCACTTTAATTGCTCACCGCAAGAAGGGCAGCAATACATCCGGGCTTCTGTCACCGGATGCCATTGTATTGAAAACCGCTGATTGCAATGAGGATCCTTCAACTCATCGAGTTGCGTCTGCTTACTACAGATACCTCACAACGTCTTCCAATTTTCTCTTAGGCACGACATAATCATGCTTTTCATCTAAATAATATTTCACAGCATTAGGATCTGCCGGATCTTCAATATCTTCAATGCGGCTTACGTGAGAAGGATAGCCAAACGCAACCACCGTATGAAGCTTTTGATTCTCAGTCAGTCCGAACATTTCAGACAATACCGGCTTATTGCATGCCCCAATCATACAGCTGCCCACCCCATGATTCCAGGCTGCCAGCGTCATATTGGAGATTGCAAGTCCTGCATCAGTGTCGCAATCCCTGTTGATATCCAGGTTCTCTACTACTGCAATGAACAGTGTGGGCTGTTCATCTTCCTTGGGCTGTCCCTGTTCAGGCGGCAGATATCCTGCCCATCTGGTATAAGAAAATACTTTGTCTACTTTCTCCTTGCCCTGAATCACTACATAGCTTAAGGGCTGTTTATTGGCAGCACTGGAGGCCAGTCTGGCTGCTACGAGAATCTCGTCCACGATTTCCTTTGAAATCTCTTTTTGTTCAAATCTGCGGTATGTTCTTCTTGTTTTTAATAATTCCATTAAATCCATTTGTCTGCTCTCCTTTATCTCGATAATCCCATATAAAAATAATACCACCAACAGCCAAATCTAGCAACTGTTGATGGTTTATTTTAAAATTTATTATTCTAAGGACTTCCGCTCAGATTTATTTCTGTGCAACATCCTTCATAGAGAAGCTGATACGTCCCATCTTGTCTTTACCAAGGCAGACAACGGTAACCATATCGCCCAATGTCAGCACATCCTCAACACGGTTGATTCTCTCTCTTGCAATCTTGGAGATATGAACCATACCTTCCTTGCCGGGAGCGAACTCGATGAACGCGCCGAACTCCTTGATGCTTACTACTTTACCTCTGAAAATCTGGCCTTCTTCAAATTCTGTGGTAATGATCTTGATCATTTCTACAGCCTTATCCATCATTTCCTTATCGGTTCCGCAGACAGATACCTTACCGTCATCGGTGATATCAATTTTTACGTTGGTACGTGCAATGATCTCATTGATGGTCTTACCGCGCTGACCTACTACCTCACCGATCTTCTCAGGATCGATCTGGATAGATACGATCTTAGGAGCGTAAGCACCAACTTCAGCTCTGGGAGCTGCGATAGCAGGCTTCATGCAGTTGTCCATGATGAAAAGTCTTGCTTCACGACATCTTGCAATAGCACCTTCTACGATAGGTCTTGTCAGACCGTGAATCTTAATATCCATCTGGATAGCGGTGATACCTTCGGTAGTACCGGTTACCTTAAAGTCCATGTCTCCGAAAAAGTCTTCCAGACCCTGGATATCGGTAAGCAGTACGAAATCATCATCAGTCTCACCGGTTACCAGACCACAGGAGATACCTGCTACCATCTTCTTGATGGGAACACCTGCTGCCATCAGGGACATACAGGAAGCACAGGTAGATGCCATGGAAGTAGAACCGTTGGACTCGAAGGTCTCGGATACGGTACGGATAGCATAAGGGAATTCCTCTTCGCTGGGAAGTACAGGAATCAATGCTCTCTCAGCCAGTGCACCATGACCGATTTCACGACGTCCCGGTCCTCTGGAAGGCTTAGTCTCACCTACAGAGTAGGAAGGGAAATTATAATGATGCATATATCTCTTACTTACTTCATTCTCATCCAGGCCATCGATCTTCTGCTGCTCAGATAAAGGAGCCAGTGTGCAGACATTACAGATCTGAGTCTGTCCACGGGTGAACATAGCGGATCCATGCACTCTGGGGATAATATCTACTTCTGCAGCCAGAGGACGAATCTGGGTAATCTCACGACCGTCAGGACGCTTGTGATCTTTTAAGATCATCTTACGAACAGTCTTCTTCTCATACTGATATACAGCTTCGCCCAGAATAGCCAGCCATTCTTCTTTCTCTGCAAAAGCCTCTTCCAGCTTAGCAGTGATCTCTCGAATGTTGCCCTCACGGGTCTGCTTGTCATCGGTAAATACAGCCACTTCCATCTCTTCGGGAGTAACCAGTTTCTTCATCTCTTCGAACATTTCAGCAGGAATTGCGCAGCTTGTGTATTCATGCTTCGGCTTGCCTGCTTCAGCTACGATCTTGTCAATGAAAGCGATGATGGTCTGGTTTACCTCATGAGCCAGGTAAATAGCCTCGATCATCTTAGCCTCAGGAATCTCGTTAGCTCCTGCTTCGATCATAATAACTTTTTCTTTGGTAGAAGCAACGGTCAGATTCAGGTCGCCGTTCTTCCACTGCTCCTGGGACGGGTTGATGATGAATTCGCCATCAATCATACCTACCTGGGTCATAGCACAGGGACCGTCAAAAGGAATATCGGAAATACAGGTTGAGATTGCAGCACCCAGCATAGCCACCAGTTCAGGGCGGCAGTCAGGGTCCACGCTCATAACCATAGTGTTCAGGGTTACGTCATTGCGGTAATCCTTGGGGAACAAGGGACGCATCGGTCTGTCGATAACACGGCTTGTCAGAATTGCATTCTCACTTGCCTTGCCCTCTCTCTTGTTGAATCCTCCGGGGATCTTACCTACGGCATAAAGTTTCTCTTCGTATTCTACGCTCAGAGGGAAGAAGTCGATTCCTTCTCTGGGCTTCTCAGATGCAGTTGCGGTACACAGTACTGTGGTATCGCCATAGTGCATAAATGCACAACCATTTGCCTGCTTGCCCACACGATTGATATCTACAGAAAGTGTGCGGCCAGCCAGTTCCATTGAATAAGTCTGGTACATAGTATCCTCCATTCTGCCGTCTTGTACGGCTGTCTTCATCTGCCGCATTGTGCGGCCTTTACACGAAACAGAAGATACCGAAACTACTGAAAAAAACAGGTAACAACCACCGGTTCCACATATTCTTTTCAGCGGTCTCGGGATTCAGTTCCGTTCCGCATGTCACTTCAGCACTGCGCTTAAGTAAATTTCCTTTTACGCAAGAAAACGGAGAGGCCGAATCTAATCGGACCTGCTCCGCCCTTAAACCAATGATTATTTTCTGAGACCCAGTTTTTCAATCAGAGCACGATATCTTACGATATCCTTCTTCTTCAGATAACCAAGCAGACCACGTCTCTGACCTACCATCTTCAGCATACCACGACGGGAATGATGATCCTTGGGGTTATCCTTCAGATGCTCGGTAAGCTCCTGAATTCTTGCAGTCAGAACTGCAACCTGAACCTCAGGTGAACCGGTATCACCGGCAGTTCTTGCATACTCATTGATAATAGCTGTCTTCTTCTCTTTGGAAATCATTTTAATATCCTCCTAAAATAAAATAATGAACGCCGCGTCCTAAGACTGGGTCGGAGTATCCCGAACCTGAGCACCGGCTAAAGTCATATGTGACTTGACTCACACTAAAATATCATAACACAAGACAGCGAAAAAGTAAACAACAATTTTAAATTCTTTTCCGAACAAACGCAATGACGCAGGTATCCTTAATCCTTGATCACACGGACACATTTTGCAGGTGTACGATAATTATATTTGCTGATCTTAATACCGCTCTTCGGATTGCTGGCATGGATTACCTGTCCGCCACCGATATAAATAGCCACATGGTTGATGGTACCGCTGCTATTTGAATAAAAAACAAGATCACCTGGCTTTAAATCGGAAGCACTGATCTTGGTACCATTCTTGGCCTGTTCACGGGAAGTGCGGCTTAAGCTGATACCATAATGTTTAAATACGCTCTGTACAAATCCGGAGCAATCAGCGCCCTTTGTAAGGCTGGTACCGCCCCATACATAAGGATTGCCTAAAAACTTCTTAGCATATTCTACCAGGTCAACTCTGACATCGGATACACCTTGTCCATACAAAAGTTCAGACATGGTAATCGCTGTATTTAACTTAGACTCTACAACCACATACTCTGCGGATATATATGCATCTTCTCCATCAATGGATACTTTTATCCATTCACCCAGGTCTTCAAGATACTCCAACTCTTCTCCCTCCGGCACCTGCGTATATACTTTACTGTCAAGGCTTGCACCATCACGTACGTTAACACCGTTTGAAGTCACTCTTGCCACAGTCTTTACAAGATCTCTTGCTGTCAGAACAGCTTCAGGACCGGTAAACAAATATTCTGCACTTACATAGCCTTCCACTTCTCCTGAAGTAATATGAGCCCAGCCGTCAATCATTTCAAGAACCTCACATGCTGCGTTCTTGGGAAGCTTGCCTACCATTTTTCCGCTTGTGGAAGGTGTCTCTCTGATATTCAGGTTGCCGGACTCTACATGCGCCAGTCCCAGATTGGTATAGCCCCAGGAAGCGCCCTTAGCTTCCTTCGCGATAGCTATGTATTCCTCTGTAGTCTTACTGCCGGCCAGAAGACTTCCGGCGCCTGCTGTCTGCAGCACATTCTTTGCTACCAGCATCTCAGCTGCCATTGCTTCCATGGGAGCACCGAATGCAAGAGTTACACAGGTACCGATTATCCACACTTTCTTACATAATAATAATTTATTCATTACAGGGCCTTTCTATTCTTTAATCTCTCGTTACAACTTTGTTACAACTTTGTTAACAACCTACGTCACAAATTATAACAGCCCTCTACAGCATCTGTCAACTGTTTCTCCGCAATTTTCCAGATTTTTCGCAAATTTTTGTGCTAATTTCGTTTTTTTGTACAACGTAAAAGCTGAACAAAATATCTGATTCCTCAGTTATTCTGCTCAGCCCATATAATTTTATCTGCTCCACTCTGCACCTGCAGCAATATCCAATTTCAACTGTTTCTTTAATTCGTCCAAGCTGTCGAACCGTCTCTCCGGCCTCTTAAATTCATAAAGGCTGACTTCAATTTCAGTCCCATAGATTTCCTCATGGAAATCATAAAGGTACGATTCCACTCCCAACACCCGCTCTTCTGTTACCGTAGGTTTGTAACCCACATTGCTGATAGCCCTGTAACGTTTTCCATGATAAAGCACACCGGAGTAATATACGCCGTTTGGCGGAACCAGTTTGCTTGCAGCCGGCAGCAGATTCACAGTTGGCATTCCAAGAGTCCTGCCGATACGATTACCGTGTACTACTTGTCCCACAAAGGAATACGGTCTTCCAAGAAGTTGCTCTGCAAGCAGCATATTTCCTGCTTCTACCTGCTCTCTCACATAAGTAGAGCTGATCTCTTGATCATCAAACCTGACTTTTTCTATGGTTTTAACCTCATACTCAAATTCCCCTGCCATTTTTATAAGCAGACCGGCATTTCCCCTGCCTCCGGCACCAAAGGACAAGTCTGTTCCTGCTGCAATAAACCTGACATTCATCTGTTTTACCAGAATCTCTGTAACGAACTCTTCCGGCGCCATAGCTGCTGTTTCCCCAGTGAGAGGAAATTCTATGAGAATATCCACGCCCATTCTTTCCAGAAGCACTCTCTTTTCTTCCCGCGTTGTCAGTTCTTTTCCGTCACTCAACCCGAAAAGCACTGCCGGTGCCGGATCAAACGTAAAAACGCAAGCTGCCAGCCCCATTTTCTTTTGCTCCAGAATTTCCTCTAAAAGTCGCCTGTGGCCGATATGGAGTCCATCGAATTTACCGATTGCCACAGCGGTCTCTCTCTTCAGATAAAATTGTGTTGTATCGGCTATAATTTCCATATTTCCTCCAGCTTGCGTTTGTGTACTTATAAAAACATCTTTACCGGTTTGTACCAGTGTCTGCTATTTTCCCATGCAAAGATGCCGTAGAAACGTTCCTCTTCGTTGTATACCCTAACCCATTGGCCTTCTTTGTATTTCTTTTTTTCCACTGTCTGGTCAGGATAAAAAGAATTGCCATTGTCAATCAGCTTCTGATGCTCTTGGACCACATGAAGGGAAGGATACTGCGCAAAACATTCGTCCACGCTGCGAACCACTCCTTCCACTTCTCCACGAAGCTTGAGCGCCTGCAAATCCCGTAATGTCAGTGCACGGTCTATCGCAAACTCACCTACCCTGGTTCGCTTAAGCAGCTGCATAGCGCCACCGCAGCCCAGCTTTTTGCCAATGTCGTCACAAAGTGTCCTGATGTATGTTCCTTTGGAGCAAACGACCCTGATCAATACTCTGGGAAGCTCCATCTCCAGAATTTCAATCTCATGGATAGTAACCGGCCTTGCCTGACGCTCCACTTCTTTGCCTGCCCTTGCAAGTTCATACAGCTTCTTGCCGTTTACTTTTAGCGCGGAATACATAGGAGGCACCTGCATGTACTCTCCCTGAAAGCTTAAGATTGCTTCCCGTACTTCATCCTCAGTGCAGTTTACTTCCTTTTTTTCCAGAATCTGTCCTGTAGTATCCTGGGTATCAGTTGTGACTCCGAGAAGCAGCCATGCCTCATATTCTTTGTCTCTGTCGGCAAGCATATCGCAGAGCTTGGTTCCACTCCCCAGACATACCGGGAGAACACCGATTGCCTCCGGGTCCAGAGTTCCGGTATGTCCGATTTTCTTCTGTCCGCAGATTCCCCGCATCTTAGCTACCACATCATGTGAAGTATAGCCTGATTCTTTATATACATTAATAATTCCGTTTAACATTCCTGCTCCTTCAATTGCTTTTCAATATGCAGTGACAGGTTGTTGACGCAATCATGGAAAGTACCTTTCATGGTACATCCCGCTGCTCGCATGTGACCGCCGCCTCCAAAGTAAGCAGCTACTTTGGACACATCCACCTTTTCATTGGAACGCAGACTTACTTTATATTCCAGCACATCTGTCTGATACATGAATATAGCACAATCCACATCCTTAATGTTACGCAGGTGATTAACAATACCTTCCAAGTCAGACGTTTCCGCACCATAGAACTCCATCATCTGGCGGGTCATGCAGCTGACAATACCTCTGCCGCCAAGGAAACGCATGCTCTCGATCAGCGCCCTTCCCATGATTTGAGACTGGCGGTAAGTTTTCTGATAAAAAGTCTCTTCAATCAGTCTCGGGAAATCAAATCCAAAAGAAATCAGCTTAGCAGCCTTTTCCAATGTTTCCGGAGCAGTATTGGAATACTGGAATACACCTGTATCATGAATGATACCAATATAAATAGCTTTCGCTAAATCGCAGTCCAGCTGCTCCTTATCAATCAGATCATAAATAAGCTCACTGGTTGAGCTTGCTTTGGGCATCACATAATTCACTGTACCGCATCCCAAATTGCTGATATGATGGTCTATATTGATAGTTTTGGCTGCATCTTCAAAATATTTAGAACTGCTTCCCAATCTCTCCTGCGCACAGTCCAGGCAGAAGAATACATCAAATGTGGTATTCTCTGCACATTCCGTGTCAATCTCCTCAAAGCCTTTGATTTCACTGAAAATCTCAGCAGGCTTTTCCAAAAATACCTTTATGTATGTATTGGGCATACATTTTTTCAAATACTGATATAATGCCAGACACGAACCAACACAATCTCCATCCGGACGAATGTGTCCGCCAATCCCGATTGTACTGGCATCCTTACACTCATTTAGAATATTCATGTTGTTTCCTCCTTATATATAAGACGCTCCTGTCTCATCTATCCGCTGATAAGTTCCCTGCTGCCTGCATAATGCAGGGAAAGCAGGGACTTACTTTACGCAGATCAATTATTCCTCACTATCCTCTTCCGATTCTTTATTCCCCATAACTTCATCAATCTTTCTGGACATATTCACGCCATACTCAATAGACTGATCCATTACAAAAGTAATGTTTGGTGTATTTCGCAGATTTATGGTCTTAGCCAGTCTTGACTTAATAAATCCTTCTGCACTTTTCAGCCCCTGCAAAGTAGCCTCTCTGGCCTCTTCTCCCCCCAATACACTGATCCATGCCTTACAGCTCTTTAAGTCCGGTGCCACTTCCACGGCTACCACACTGGTCAGCGGACTGATCCTGGGATCCTTTATCTCTCCCCTGATCACCTCCGCCAGAACCTTCTGCACTTCCCCGTTGATACGGGTATTCTTTACACTATTTTTTCTCATATAGAATTACTCCTTATCGTGGTACTTCCACCATAATGTAAGCTTCTACGATATCCAATTCCTGCATCTGGTCAAAGCCGTCAAATACAAGACCACATTCGAAGCCTGCCTTTACTTCTTTCACATCATCCTTGAATCTCTTCAGGGAAGCCAGGCTGCCCTCATAAATCTGTTTTCCTTCACGGCTGATACGTACCTTACAGCCTCTCTGGAAGGTACCATCCAGAACGTAGGAACCTGCAATGTTACCGATAGCGGATGCTTTGAAGATCTGACGAACCTCGGCATGACCGATTACTTTTTCTTCAAATACAGGGTCTAACATACCCTTCATAGCAGCTTCGATATCTTCAATTGCCTGGTAGATTACCTTGTACAGGCGCATGTCTACGCCTTCTCTTTCGGCAGTAGCCTTGGCTGTTGCATCAGGACGTACATTAAAGCCAATGATGATAGCACTGGAAGCCATTGCCAGCATTACATCAGATTCATTGATAGCACCTACACCGCCATGGATGCATTTTACGACTACTTCTTCGTTGGACAGCTTCATCAGAGACTGTTTTACAGCTTCTACGCTACCCTGAACGTCAGCTTTGACGATCAGGTTCAGCTCCTTCAGATTACCTTCCTGAATCTGTGAGAACAGATCATCCAGAGACATTCTGGATTTGGTCTCCTCCAACATTTTTTCCTTATTCTGAGCCAAATATGTCTCAGCATAAGATTTTGCTGTTTTATCACTGTCATGTGACAGTATGACTTCACCTGCACTGGGTACATCGGACAGACCCAGGATTTCTACAGGCGTGGAAGGACCAGCTTCTTTTACCCTTCTGCCCTTGTCATCTATCATAGCTCTTACCTTACCATGGCAGGAACCTGCAGATACGAAGTCACCTACATGCAGTGTACCTTTCTGAATCAGAACGGTAGCGACAGGACCTCTTCCTTTATCCAGCTGTGCTTCGATCACAAGACCTCTTGCCTTTCTCTTAGGATTGGCTTTCAGTTCCATGATATCTGCAGTCAGCAGGATCATCTCCAACAGCTGTTCAATACCTTCTCCGGTCTTGGCAGATACAGGTGCAAATACGGTGCTTCCGCCCCAGTCTTCACTGATCAGTTCATACTCTGTCAATTCCTGTTTTACACGCTCGATATTAGCTGAAGGCTTATCGATCTTATTCACAGCTACGATGATTTCAATACCTGCAGCCTTGGCATGATTGATTGCTTCAATGGTCTGAGGCATAACACCGTCGTCTGCTGCTACTACCAGGATTGCAATATCAGTGGAGTTCGCACCACGCATACGCATAGCAGTAAATGCTTCATGTCCCGGTGTATCCAGGAAAGTAATCTTACGACCGCCGACATTTACAGTATAAGCACCGATATGCTGGGTAATTCCGCCTGCTTCCTTATCGGTTACATTGGTCTTACGGATAGCATCCAGCAGGGAGGTCTTTCCGTGGTCAACGTGACCCATTACGCAGACTACAGGAGGTCTTTCCACCAGATCGTCTTCTGATTCCTCATCCTCTTTCAGCAGTTCTTCAATAACGTCTACTTTTTCTTCTTTTTCACAGAGGATTTCATATTCCATTGCGATATTCTCGGCATCTTCATAAGAAATCTCCTGGTTCACAGTTACAATCTTGCCTTGCAGGAACAGCTTCTTAATGATAGCAGCCGGCTGCATTCTCATCTTATCCGCCAGTTCCTTAATGGTAATCGTCTCAGGAAGTGTAATAACCTTGATTACCTCTTCTACTACTTCTTCTTTCTTCTTCTCAGGCTTGATAAAGCGGCCGGGTTTGTTCTTCTGTACTTCTTCCTCTTCATACATCAGATCTTTGCGGTTGCGCTTATCTTTCTCCTGACTGAAGCGCCTCTTTTCTTCTTCACGCTTCTTCTCGATGTCTTTTGCAGGAGCTTCTGCCGCGAATCCTTTAGATGCTGACTTATCGCGGAATCTATCTCCCTGTCCTCCATTGCCTCTGCTATCGCGGCGATCACCGCCAAAACCACGGCCACCGCCCTGGTTGCTGCCGCCACCACGGCGCTCACCCTGGCCACCTTCGAAGCCAGATCTGGAAGGTCTCTGAGAACCGTCCTTGTTGTAGGAAGATCTGCCATTGTCTGCGCCTCCTTTGTTTTCTCCGTTGAAACGGCCCTGGGAACGTTCACCGCCTTGACCGTCGAAGCGACCCTGGCCACGTCCCTGGCCATCGAAGCGACCCTGAGAACGATCACCGCCCTGACCGTCGAAGCGACCCTGACCACGTCCCTGTCCACGACCATCCTGACTGCGGCCGTCCTGGCCACGACCGTCGCGGAAACGATTCTCGCCATTTCCCTGATATCTGCCGCCCTGACTGCGTTCACCATTCTCTCTGTTCCGGTCAAAGCTGCGGCCATCCTGTCTGCGGCCGTCCTGACCACGATTTTCCTGACCGCGTCCGTCACGGTTCCTGTTATCCTGAGAACGGTTCTCTCTGTTTCTGTTGTCCTGAGAACGTCCCTCCTGATTTCTTTCCTGTCTGTCAGTATTCTTCTGTTCGGAAACTTTATTCTCAGAAACTTTATTTTCTGTTGCTCCGTTCTTAGCTGCCTTTTCTTCTGAAACCATTTCCGCTGCCTTTGCCTCTGCTGTTTTGGCTTCCGCTGCAACTGTCTGGGTGTTTACTTTCTCCACAGGTCTGGCTTCTGCTGCAACTACTTCTTTTGTTTCTACAGGAGCTGCCTTGGCTTCTACTGCATCTGCAGCAATCTGTGCTGCCTTTACAGTTTCATCCGCCTGCATTTCAGCTACAGGACGAGCCTTGGGCTGCTGAGGCTTAGAAGGTACCATCTGCACACTGGGAGTAGGAGATGGCGGTGTCAGCGGCTTAATCGGACGTACCGGTGCCTGCTGTGCCTTTCCTTTATTATTCTGTCCGTTCTGTGCTGCACGATTACTCTGTGCATTATTCTGCGCACCACGGCTGCTCTGTGCCGGCTTACTTCCCTGAGAACTATAATTACCGGAATTTGTATAGCCCCCCTGTGTGCTATAACCGCTCTGAGAGCTGTAATTCCTCTGTCCGCTGCCCTGACGGGAAGTTCCCTGCTGGGATCTCTGTCCGGGAATGTTGGAATTCTGCGGATTACTTACAAAAATAATCTTCTTTTTCTTTTTCGGAGTATCTGACTCCTTACCATTCTCTTCTCCTGCTTCTTTGGAATTTTCTGCTGTCTTGGGAGCCTCAGCCTTCTCCTGAGAAGCTGTCTGTACTTTTACTTCTGATTCACTTTCATTAGAAAATTCTTTACGCACCATCGTTACTATATCATCCTCCAGGGAACTTTGGGCTGCTTTCACCTCTACTCCCTTTTTCTGTAAAAAATTGATTATATCCTTACTGTTTCTGTTTAAATCTTTAGCCAGTTCGTGTACTTTGACTTTCGCCACGCTAACTACCTCCATTCTACTGTCCGTTTTTAAGCTTCCAGATATCCGATAATACTCTGTGCCAATCCGGCATTGACAATCGCCAAAGACGATCTTATGTCCTTACCAATGGCCCGCCCCAGCTCTTCCCTGGTGCCATAGAGCTTTAATGGAACCTGATAGAAGCCGCATTTATCAGTAAACAGCTTTCTGGTATTATCCGATGCATCCTCTGCTACGATAACCAGCATGGCCGAACCGTCCTTTACTGCATTCAATGTCTGCAATTCTCCGCTTACTACATTGCGCCCTCTTGCCGCAAGTCCAAGCGTTGACAATACTTTATTTTGCCTCAAACTTTTCAAACTCCTTCTTCAGGGCTGCAAACTCCTTTTCCAGGTCATCGTACACCTCATCCGGAATACTCATCTTGAAAGAGCGCTCCAGGCCTCTGTTCTTACGGGCCTTTAATAAACAATCCTCTTGTTTACAAAGATATGCGCCTCTTCCGTTCTTCTTGCCTGTTGCATCCAGACAAATGTGCCCTTCCACGGTCTTTAAGACTCTCAGCATCTCTTTCTTGCCTTTCATCTCACCGCAGCCTACACACTGTCTCAAAGGAACCTTCTTAGCCATTCTTATAATTCCTCTCCGTCAAAACTGCCTTCCTCGTATTCCTCTTCTTCATAATCCTCATCATAATCGATGTAGTCTTCATAACGGAATCCGGGAGCATCCTTTGCCTGTGTCTCTGACTTGATATCAATCTTGTAACCTGTAAGTCTTGCTGCCAGTCTTGCATTCTGACCTTCTTTACCGATGGCCAAAGACAGCTGATAATCAGGTACAACTACCTTAGCAGTCTTATCATCGGGATCTGCAAATACTGCTACGATCTTAGCCGGTGACAATGCATTCTGAATCAGATTACCGGGGTTCTCATCCCACGTAACGATATCGATCTTCTCACCGCGAAGCTCTTCCACGATTGCATTTACTCTGGCACCGTTCATACCCACGCAGGCACCAACGGCATCTACATTCGGATTGTTGCTCCATACTGCGATCTTGGTACGGCTTCCTGCTTCTCTTGCAATACTCTTGATCTCTACGACGCCTTCTCTGATTTCGGTAACTTCCTCTTCGAACAGTCTCTTTACCAGTTCCGGATGGGTGCGGCTTACATTGATACGAGGTCCCTTAGGTGTATTCTTTACTTCCAGAACATATACCTTGATACGCTCGGTGGGTCTGAACACCTCGCCTTTTACCTGCTCGCTCTCGCTTAACATGGCATCTGCCTTACCCAGGTTGATGCTGATGTTGCGTCCTACATAACGCTGTACCACACCGGTCATCACGTCTTTCTCTTTTTCAAAATACTGATTGTAGATTACGCTTCTCTCTTCCTCACGGATCTTCTGCAAGATAACGTTCTTGGCATTCTGGGTAGCGATACGTCCGAACTCCTTGGACTTGATCTCAACGTGGATGATGTCACCTACGGAAGCCTTAGTGGAAATCTCTTTTGCATCCTCCAGAGCGATCTGCAGACAATCATCTTCCACATCATCCCTGGTCTCTACTACTTCCTTCTCTGCATACACCAGGAAATCACATGTCTCGCGGTTGATCTCTACTTTGACATTATCTGCTTTTCCGAAGTGGTTCTTGCAGGCTGTTACCAGAGAATTTTCAATTGCTTCAAAAAGAGTATCTTTGCTGATCTCTTTCTCCTTCTCCAGAATATCCAGTGCTTCCATTAATTCTTTGTTCATTTTCTTACGTTTCCTCCATTCTTATTTAAAAATCCAGTGCTAATCTGATCAGTGCAATCTCGCTTCGTTCAAAAGTTCTGGAAATTTCCCCTTCCAGAATCGTAATCTGCTTTTCGTCAAAACCTGTCAGCACGCCGGCAAATTCCTTACATTTGTCAATGGGCTTAAACAGCTTGATCTCTACCTCTTCACCGATGCTCTTTTGAAGGTGTTTATCTTTCTTAAGTGTTCTGCCAAGTCCCGGGCTGCTGACTTCCAGAATATAGGCATCCGGAATGAAGTCCTCTTTGTCCAGAGCCTCAGAAAGCGCACGGCTCACATTTTCACAATCAATAATATTGACACCTTCCGGCTTGTCAATGTATGCCCTCAGATACCAGTCCGCACCTTCCTTGACATATTCCACGTCATAGATTTCCACACCGTTTGCCTGCGCAATGGGGGATAAAAGTGCTTCTGTCTTTGCTTCATAATCATCTCTTCTGGACATTCCTCACCATTCCTTTCCTATCCATACATACAATAAAGAGTGGCACACGTCCACTCTTTATCTAGTAATCATCATTCAGTTCAACTTTAGTATAGACTTCTTTTATGGGAATGTCAATACCTTTTTATGGAAAATCAGGGTTCTTTCACGAAGAAATTTCCATAACTCATAGCCGTTAGATTTTATTACCGTAGCTACTTTTCAGCAAAGCACCCAAAAACTATGCCTCTAGC
>JAFTVH010000119.1 GCA_017465845.1 Lachnospiraceae bacterium
ATTTTGTTCGAAGCTTGAACAGACATTGACTAATCACAGAACGTAATTCGCCACTTTGTGAAATTTAAGCAGTTTCGAACAGTTTACAAATACAGAGACATAATTCCAAAAGAAAGCCGGCATTTTTGTTTACGTAAGGAATCCGCCCTATGCAGGACCGATACGCAGAGTGTCTAACGCGTGGAAATAACACAACTCGAACACAAAAGGCAGCTTTGGAAATTACTACGCATTTTTTCTAAGCCTGCAAACGTAGGGAAGGTATTCCCCGCACAACATTCCTCGCAATCAACTCCTGTATTATGCAACAGCCTCTTGATTTGCCCTATTCTTTCATTTCCCGTTTTTTCTGGTACATTGCATGGTCAGCTCTGGCGAAGACATTTTCATAAAGGAAATCTTCGTCTCTGTTATATTCGGCTATGCCCAGAGCAATGGATATCGGTAATTCCTGATTTTTTATGGAGACGGTAATCTCGGACATTCTCTCATAAAAGGAATTGTAAAGCTCTGCCCGATTTTGGTAATCTTCGTTTTCCAAAATGGCAACAAACTCATCACCGCCAATGCGGAAAACAGGACTATGCTTAAAGATATTGCAGATATACTTGGCAGAATTAATAATTAATAGGTTGCCGGCGGCGTGGCCATAAGTATCATTGGTGGATTTCAAGCCATTGGCATCGAATAAGGCAATGGCAAATTGGATATTCCCAAAGGTCATTTTGGCCTTGAGGGTAGATACATACTCCTGATAAGCCATATTGTTGCGGATGCCTGTAAGACTGTCCTTGTAGGCGAGACCATTGATGTAGCCAACATATTCTTTAAGGGATGCAGCGGTTTTCTGGAAACTTTTGGCCAGAGTACCGATTTCGTCGGTGGACTGACAATTAATTTCCACATCGAAGTCACCATCTGCAATCTTAACGGCAGCTAAAGTCAGCTCTTTCAAAGGACGGACAATATGTTGAATCATCAGTATGGTGATACAGCTTGCTGCCAACAGAAAGAAAATAGTGGAAAAGCCAAGGAAGCGGATAAACAAATCTCCTTCCTTATTTACATTTTCACGGTGTGCATGAGTAACCAGTGTACAGCCATTTGTCAACCTAATCTCTGTCTCAAAGGAACTTGCTTCTTTTTCCGGACGAGGTTCCCCCTGTGATAGGCTTGGGTGATAGAGAATATTATTATTTTCATCTACCAGATATGCGAAGCCATCTTCAAAGAAGGAGATGTTTGAAATAGTAGCGGATATGTCGGAAAAGTCGATATCCATACCAACGACACCAAGAAGGGTGTCTTCCGCATAAAGTGGAACCACATAGGAAATCATATACAGGTCATTATTCTGATTGTGGTAGGGTGCCAGCCAAGTGGGTTTCCTATTTTCTACCGGAATATGATACCAACCCACATGCTCCACATCATCCTTAGCATAAGCTGCGATATCCGTGGGGGGATATTTTAAAAGAGAATCGTTTCGCTTGATTCTGGAGTAGAAAAATCCATCGTAAGAAAGGGGAAGTTCGTAGTTCCACCTCATATAAAAGGAAACCACTTCCTTCGTGTTGGTGGCAATTTCCCAGAATTTATTCTCCATGGATTTCTCGAAGTTTTGTTGATAGCTTGCATCTTTGACAAACCGGTTCATGGACGTTAGCTCTTTTAGAGTCATATTTGCCATGATATCTACAGACTGTTTTACTTCGTTCAGAAGATTGTTTAGAATCATTCCATGCTCCTGACAGGTCAGCTCTAAGACCTGCATTGCAGATTTCTCTACAACACGGTTAATCATCAGACTGCCGGTGCCACCCAGCACCAGACAGATAAATAATATTTCAATAATAACAGTTATAGTAAATTTCTTTTGCAGTGAATTCATGAGGTTGCTCCTTTAACCGACCTACAGTAAGCTACAAATTTATCACCGGGAACCGGTCTGGAGAAGTAGTAGCCCTGGCAGTAATCTACGCCGAGGGAGACCACTTTATCAAGCTGTTCTTTTGTTTCTACACCCTCAATCAGCACCTTGAAATTCATATCTTTGAGCATACGTACCGTACAGGATAGGATGGTCTGTGCATTTTCATTGGTGTCGGAATTCCAGAGTATACTTTTGTCCAGCTTGATAATGTCAAAATCCATATCAAACATGTAACTGAAGTTGGAGTACCCCGTACCATAATCGTCCATGGAGAAGGTAAAGCCCTGCTCCTTTAAACGTCTCATAGTATCTAAGAAAACATCGGGACTGTGTACTGCAACTGACTCGGTGATTTCTAAGTTAAAGCGGAATGGGGGCAGATTGTATTCTTTTAAAATGCTATGGAAGGTTTCCGGTAAGCCGGTATACATACACTGTACTGTAGAAAGATTCACTTCGATGTACTCAATACCGTATTGTGCTAAATCGTTTTTTCTATAGAATTCGCAAGACTGACGGAATACCACCTCTCCGACCTTTACAATAAGTCCTTCGTTTTCTGCGATTGGTATAAATTCATCCGGCGGAATCTCGCCAAGTTCTTCGTCAAACAAACGAACCAGAGCCTCTGCAGAATTGATTCTACCCAGCTCTTTGTTCCAGATAGGCTGGTAATATACCTGGAAGGAGTGATTGTCCAATGCTTTCTGGATGGCTTGTGCTACTTCATTGCTGCGCTGAAGAGCCTTCAGCTCCTTGCCACGCATGATTACTTCATCTCCCAGTGCTCTGTTGCTGTCTACCACAGCCAGCAAAGCGTCCAGAGATTTAGCGGTTTCCGGGATATCAATAATGGAAATATGAACTCTTAAATCCAGCTCGAATTCATTGTATTGCCAAGGGGATTCGAACTTGGTCTTTATTTCTTCTGCAATATGGGCAATTTCCTCATGGGAAATGCAGTACAGGGATAAACAGAAGTTGTCCTTTTCACAGTCATAAACTACACCATTTCTGGTAAAGGAACGCATCCACTGTGCAATATTAAAACGCACTTCATTCATTGCAAGGATACCCAGAACACTTTGATAATTATTTATATTGGTCAGCTTTACAGAGATAACACTGTAGTCTACCTTGGACTTGATATAGATATCATTGTCTTCCAGGAAGGCGCGCCTGTTATATACCTTGGAAATAGCGTTATAAATATCAGCCTCGTTCTCTAAGGTGAAAAGTACACCAAGGAAGGACAGGGACTGGATAAACAGCTCAATCAAAGCGGTAGGGAACATCATCTGGATGACCACGGAACAGATGCTGCTGATAGCGAAGAAAACAATGGCAATCAAACTATCCTTGGGAATGGATCTTCCTTTGGTGATGA
>JAFTVH010000120.1 GCA_017465845.1 Lachnospiraceae bacterium
AGAGAAGGGATACTTTCTCTTGATGAACCAATAGTTTCTTGACTTGAACACTTTCTTTAATAACCTCCAAAAGTTGCCTGTTACAGACAGCTTAGTGAAGTGCGCCCATTTTCGGTTGTCCTCTACTTTCTTTCACACTATGTCCTCCGAAAAAAAACATAACTTTAGAATCGGCATAAGCATAGCACTTTTTCAGCAGAAAATCAATAGGAATGGCTAAACCGTTACAAAAAAGCTTACAAAAAAAGCCAGACGGTAGCCGTGATATACGGTATAAACGGTACCGGTTCATAAAGATTCCCTTTCTTGTTAATATTATGCTTCAGACCCTGCACGATTGCCAGCAATACATAAGCTGCCCCCATATGAAACAGATAAGTCAGCATACCTTGTCCAAACCTGCTTTCAAACATTGCACACACAAGAAATGCCAGCCCATCTCCCGCTCCGTACATCCGCATAAAGATTCCCAACTGCACCACCGCAAATACGGCCAGTGAAATCATCTTGTGTTTAGATGGCTCTGCCATGACAAAAATAAGACCTGCCGGCAAAGCCATCACATGAAGGAAGTCGTAAACCTCTTTAGACTGAATGTCCTGTATGGATGCCACCAGAAGATAGGCCGCTAAAATACCGCAAGCCAGCTGTCCATACCATTCCCAGTGTAGCAGGCATCTCTCTATCCAGATTCCTACCAAGAGGCTGTAAAGTATAATTTTCTGATATAATTTGCGGTCAACAGTCAGAGAGTGCTGCGAATCTTCTCTGATAATCATACGGAGGCAGCAATCAGCCAATACACCTATTTCCAAACTGATGATTCCTGTCATTTCCCCCTCCTTATCTGCTTCTTATGCGAACCTTATCTGAGCCTAGTCCGAATATCATTGAGCACACTTTCCTCCTCATCTAAGGTCCAGATTATCGGCCTGCATGTCTTAATCTCCCCGTCTTTCCGGGCATTTACAATGATTGTATATTCGCCCAGAGGTGTGCCCAGCGGTATCATAAATTCATATTCTTCTTCCTGCCGGTAAACAGTTCCATCGTAGGTATATGTAATATCTAATTCCGGGTTCAGATCTGTCAATTCTTTCGGAAAGATGACTTCCACCTTATCTACATACCCATAAGATGTTATCACAAGCTTTCCGCTCTCTCCGCAGCGAAAGACCGGTTCGTGAGGTTCCAGCAATCTTTCGGCATAAGCAGTCACTGCAAAACTTTCTTTGTGACAGCTGATTGCATTTTCATTCCCCACACGATCCACCGCATACAATTCCACCGTAAAATCGCCCCTAAAAAGGATATCCTCCCGGGAAAACAGGAGCTCTATGCTTCCTGCCTCTGCTGAATATTTTCTGCGATTTCCATTATCGAGATTCGTGATAATTGCATAAAATTCCGACAGCCCACTTCCTTCGTCTTCTGCTTTCAAGGTAAATTGCTGCTCTTCCCCTGCATTTGCCAGTTCAAAATACTTTTCCATCTCTTCTACACCGGATATGGCGGGGGCTACGTTGTCACCAATCAGCCAAACGCCATGGCACAGATCGCTGTTCCATTCGGAAGTCACCAACTCCTCTTTAAAATCAGCGCCGGCCACCGGTACCACTTGCAGTTTTTTACCGTTCATGGACGGCTCCATCGTAAAACGCTGCTCTGTATCAAGTCTTTTGCACCAGTTGCTCCTTCTGGTAATTGTATAGGAATCATCCTTAAGAACTGTTTTTCCGGTAAATGTCTTGGAAAGTGTTGCCGCATCTGCTGTAATCAGCGTGTTCCCGATTCGTTCTGCCATCGGGGTCTCAATATCCATTGCCACAAAATTATTATTGCCTTCTTTCATATAGAACATAGAATGGTTTATCTGATAAAGCAACGATGCTTCCCCTGACATAACACTGCCAAACTGCATCGTAAAAGGCGTCATTCCATCACACTTTACATAATAGATACCTGTATTTTCCTTATATACAGAGCCTTTCGCAGAGGATACTATAATCTCCTCTGTCTTCATGGGCCATGCTACTTCTTCATCTTTGCGGCCGATTTCAATATGTATCGTTTTTCCTACATTACCGGCTTTATCTACTGCTGCCACATGGAAAAACTGCCTGTCCTGTGTCAGCTTGATTTGTGCACAAGATTCTTTGGTAAATGTACCGTTTCCTGCTCCCACTTCCGTAACCGACTTTAAATCCACACTGTAGTAGAATCCTGCGATTTGGGAAGTCAGTGTGTTTACTGTCACATTTGACCGGCTCAAAACCTCAGTACTGCCTGCAAGATAAGATTCCGCCTTATGATAATACGGTGTCCCATTATCCTTCGGCAACTCCCATTCCAATATCACAGAGGATTCATCAATTCCGTTTTTCCTGACAGATGCTTCATCTACCTTATCAGGTACAGCACAATCTGCGGCAGTCACCCCGTTCAAAAACAGGGAATCCACATACCCCGTCTTCACCGATTGAATCGACAAAGTGCCGTTGCCGGCTCTTTTGCCGGTCTCCTGAACATAACTGCTGACATACTGTGTGTTCACATAATTGCTTCCTCCATAAGCTTGCGTGGATGATACCAGCTGTCCGTCTCTTTCATAAGGACAGATCTGTATCCTCTTACTTCCGCTAAAGCTGATTTCATGGACTGTAGAACTGATCCAGGCTGCATTCTCTGAAAAATTGGTCCACAAGGAAATTCTGACACCTGTAGTTCCCTCCGGTAAAGTTACTTTCTCATTCCAATAAACCTTCGCGTGATCGTCATAATCATTCTCCACGTCGGCATGGTACTCATACCAACCGCTGGTGGTTCCCTTGCTTCCACCGGTACGCTGTTCAAAGGCAGCTAAAAATCTATCAATACTTTCTTGATTACCATTATCCAAATCTGAGTATCGTGTCACTGCGTCCAGACCTTTAGAAAAGATTACTTTATTATCCTGATTCCACACTGTCAGGACACTGTTTTTCATATGACCTTCTACCCATAGGTCAGCTGACATATGAATATTCAGTGTGCCACTGCCATTTATGGGAATCAGAAGATATTTTAGTTTATAGTTTTCATCATAATATTCCCCAACTCCCAGATATGTAGAATTCGCATCGCCTTTTCCATGAAATCTGACACCCCATATACTTTTCGTATTGGCATAAGAATTACCTCCCACACTGTAATTGATATTCCTGTTGCTAAACTCTTTTGCCCACTGACTGAGGTAATCTGAATTAGACATCAAAGTATAAGAAGTATCCTGTATTCTGTAACATTGATCCGAATGATAATGATAAATGACATTACCTGCCACGCCTCCCGGATAGCCGCCACCGCCTCCGGCACCACCGCTTTCACCGTTTATCCCTGATGATAAGATGCCCGTCTGAGAGCCGCCTGCTCCTCCGTCCGCTAATGAAGTTGCACCGCCTCCGCCTCCGGCCACAAACAGCAGCCCCTTCAGATTACTGGATACTGTAGTGCATCCTCCTCCGTTCGCAAACGTGTTGCCCTTTCCGCCGCCATGATAGCCATTACTGCCTCCAATATCATAGGTCAGCTCTTCACCTTTGACCAGCCAGACTTTCCCACTGACCTGACCTCCATATCCTCCATGATACTTTCCATAGTTTCCACCCTGGGCTCCTGTTAACGTTAGCGTATAAAGACCTGTGTAAGGCACTTTGTATGTACGGGATATTCCGGAATATTCAAAGGTTCGGTTCACCTGATTGCTGTTACTGATATCCTCTGCATCTGACACCAATGTCCAGTTTACATTATCTTTGCTCTGATAAATCATATAAGACTTGTCACGTCCGTCATTCTGCTGCCAACTTAAATCCACCGCACCTTTTCCTTTGTTTGCGGTGTAATTATCTTCCGCATACAGTACCAGATCTACCCATTTAGCATATAAGGTGATATCCTTTTGGGGCACAATTTTATCCCCCGTACTTCCTGCCGGCGTAACACATTCCGGTTCATAATACCAGCCCCCGAAAGAACTGCCGCTTTTGTGTGCTTCCGGCAAAGTAATTGCATCGTATACGTAGCTCGCCTTCACCGTATCTTCATTCCCTGCTGTCCCCAGAAAATAGTACTTATAATTGCGCACTTTCCCATGAAAAGGCTGTACCATGATCCACTCTTTAAACGACATGGTTCCTGTTATCGGTGCTATCTTCTCTCCTCCCGCCGTCTCAAAGGAAACTTTAAAGCCATCAGGAGCGGACAGTTTAGAATCATCCAGCAAATACGAGTCTCCATAAGCACCTTTTATCTTTGTAATTCCTTTGCTCCCACAGTAGGCACCTCCTGCAGGGTCAATTATTAATGTACTCTCCGACTTTTTCCATTGGGCATACAACGTGACTGTACCGCAACCGGATTCATCATAATTCTCTGTTGAAAGATTCAAAATTACTGCCTGGTCATCAAAGCTTCTGCCCGTACCATCCGCCTTCGTATTCCAACCATTGAACTCATACCCGATTCTTGTATAAGTATTCTTGTTAAGCCTTGTCTGCGGTGTCACCTTTTCACCTTCATATATTGTTTCATTATTATACATATGGAAGCTATATTCCATATATCCGCCCACCCAGCCATTGGCATTACTGTCATACCTCACCTGATATCTGTTCCAGGAAATATCCCGGCAGTAATGGACTCCAAAGCCTGACCCTTGCTCCAGATTGGTACAATAGGGACAAAGGTAATAATAATCTAGTGACAAATCCAGCCTTGTTATGGATTTAGCTGCCTCTAAACTCATATATAACATAATCGGTGTAATAGACTCTCCGCAATCTGCGCACGACGCCATCCAGCCGGAATAATATGGTCGAAGGCAGCTATCACGTCCAAAGTCAATATCATGATATGGTACTCCAACAGGAGGATAACTGTGATGACAGCAGCTGCTGTCTTTATGCACTACAGTCCATTTTCCGATAGGCACCTCACCTTCTTTGCGCACCCGAAAATAATGTTCCCCTTCCTTTAGGTCTCTGACCGAGGACGAAATCCCTGTACTGATCGTAGTTCCTTCTTCATACCAGCTATAATTTGTATCACCTGCATTTGTCGTAAAGGCCTGTCCGTCCGGACTGAAAGTGATATAAGGACTGTCATATACAGTACCGGCAGTTACGCAAAGAGAAAACATTCCACAACTTCCTGCCACTAATACCGCGAATATCAACAGCTTCCAAAGCTTTCTCATTTTATACATAGTACCTCCTATGGTCTGGCATTGCACCACTCGCAGCATTCAAATGGTTGAATTATAAATGCAAGGTTTTCCTCATCCCAGACTTCCATTTCCTTCGTTACCCAGTTATGTTCGTCCGGTTCCGTATATCGTTCAAATCCTGTCTGTTCACCACACTGGCTGCAAGTGTATACGACTATGGTATCTTCTTTACAGTTCCCATGCTGAATCTCTTCCCCTATTGGAGTGTGTTCCAATGGAGGCACACTCTTGCAAGCCGCTTCGTCCACCCACCCGCACTGTGAACACCATACCATCTGATATCCCCCATGGGAACAGTCCGGCGGCGCACCGTACCATTGCGTTATGAGATCATGGACATGACTTTCCGCTTTCTCCTTTTCTTCCGGTTCTGATTGTATGGATTCTGCTGTGGGTAACTCCGGCTGTTCCGGTTGCTCCGGCGTCGATGGTTCTGCTGCCGGCTGTTCCGGCTCCAATGGTTCTGCTTCCGGCTGCTCCGGCTGTTCCGGCTCCACGGGCTCTTTTGACGGTTGCTGTGGCTGTTCCGGTCGCTCCGGCTCCGATGGTTCTGCTGCCGACTGCTCCGGCTGTTCCGGCTCCGAGGGCTCTGCTGCCGGCTGCTCTATCTGTTCCTGTTTCAAAATCTCTGCTACTGACGGCACTACACCTGACTGTTGTGTTTGCTCTTCTTCCTCATATAGGACTGCAGAACACTGTTCCGATCTATTGTATCCTGTTTCCTCTGATCCGGCTTGTGTTGATTCCGTTTCTTTCTGCTCCTTCTCTTCCCTCATATAACTCTTAATAATAGTATCTTCTGCCGCATTCTCTACTTTCCTGCTGCATCCGCCGGTAAACGTACCCCCGGCTAATACCACGATTGCTATCAATTGTGTCAAACCCACTCTATAATCCCGTTTCATTGTTTCCGCCCCCTGACTCAATGACTTTAACAACACGCAAGGACCCCTTTGCTAACTCAGAATAAAACTGTTCAATATTCTCCTTTTCCATTAGAATATTCACTCTCTGGGCCGCACTTGTCGCATCCTCCGCTGTTATCAATACCCCTGCACTGTCAAACACTTCATTTACAAAGACATTCTCCCATGTAAGGTAGACATCACCGGTGTCCGAATCTACCGTATAAATATGGATATGATCACCGCTCCTTAAGGTACCGCTTACCACCTGATATAAGTCGTCAGCTTTAAAGCCTGCTGCAACAGGCTCCTTCATATTTTCATGCATTTCTTCAAGGTTGATAAACATGGACCGTGTGATCATTGTCCCTTTATCCAGTTCTCCCGCTGTCATCTGCAGGCATAGGTGTCCCGTTTCCGTTATAGCAGCTTCCGGAATCAGCCGCTTATCCATTTCTTTTTCTTCAAAATAGCCCTTTACATTATCTTCTGTCAGCACCAATCCCCGAGGCATATCTTTTGCAGCCACCAATATCGCCCCCTTTTCATAGGCTGACAACGCATTCTTTTCCACATTCAGCATGATACAATATACAATGATTGCCGCTACAAGTGCCGCAAGCGCTGCACCGGGCAGTATGTTCTTCTTTCTCTTCTTCATTCCTTCGTCTCCTCTTTTAATGGGAGATTGCTTATAATGTCAACTGTTTTCTGCTTTTCGGCCGCAATCTCCAATCCGAACACTCCTTTGACAGGAAACCCTATCCTACTGTAAACCGACGTCGATTCTATTGTGGTACCATCAGGCGTCTGTACACTGCCAAGACCGTCTTTTACGAGTGTAATGGCTTCTCCTTCTGCCCCAAAAGAATAAATGGTTACATCTTTGCCTTTTACGTTATAAATCTCATATTGCAGAATCTCTACTTTTCCGCAAATCAGATCTTTATTACTGTTTTCCCAATTATCATCTAACTTCAGATTCTGTTTAATTGCTTCCCGATACAGCTCGTAAGCCTGATCAGGAGATTCAATCGTAATCGTATGAGTTCTTCCATACTCTTTAATATCAATCACTGCAGATGCCAGATTGGAAGCAGCTACAGCATCCTCTACAAAAGAAGCACTGGTGCCAAACAGACTTATCTGCAGCTGTGTCACCAAAAGTACCGTCAGCATTATCAACAGAAACATTCCTGTGATAAATTCTATTTCTGCGCTTTTCTTCTTCATTAGCTATTTACTCTCCTATCCCGCATCTGCAGTCTCGCAAAAATCTACTGTTCTTAATTCTTGGCAGTAGACATGCGCCGTTCTTCAAATTCGTAATAAGTCTCTCCAAACACCGTCCGGAACAAATCATTGCCTGTTACTGCCATCTGCCCTGATATCTTTCCATGAATGACCAGCAGAATCGGCGAACCATAATCCACCTGATTCAAAGTCGTTCCCGTTAAATCCAGGTCTACTACACCAACTTCCGTCAGCTCCTGAGAAAGTTCCATCATGTCATTTCCGGTGAGATAACCCACTGTTTCCATCCGCAAAATATATTTCCTGGCAATCTGGCTGATTGCAGCCTTGCTGTTCAATAGACCCGCACTTCCCATAAATGCCATCATGATAATGGTCATAGTCAGGATACAGATGCACGCAGCCAGTACATTCATGATAGAACCATTTCGTCTGGATGCTGTCCGCATCGTCTTATGACGCACACTCTGCCGGCATCTGCGGCTCTTCATTACGCACCTGCAGGCGGTGTATACTGCAGCATCTCTGTTGCTTTCCCCGTCATATTATCAACAATCGTAGTAATGAATTTTCCCAATGAATCCTTCATAATAACACACAGCACCAGTGCAATGATGCACAGACCTACCGTCACCAATATTCCATCAATACCGGGATGTTTTGCTTTCAGGCATTTTTCTTTTAAGTCCTGACATTTTTCCTGCAGCACATATTTAACATACATCATTTTCCAATACATAAAATCCTCCATTCCGCCGCTCTAAACGGCATACTACTTTTTTTACCTATCTTAAAAACCTACAGCTGCTGCCATCATATGAGTAACACAGGTATATAGAACCACAACCAGTATCGCTGAGAGAATTCCCAGCTGATAAAATGTAATCCGTCTATCCAGGCCGCTCTTTTTCCTGCCCATAATAGCGACTTCCATATCTTTGATCTGCTCGGAGATATCAGACAACAGATCCACCGCCTGTCCTGACTCCAAAGCCTGCAGCACTGTAATACATAACGCGTCCACATAGCGATTATCAAATTTTCCCTGAAAACGTTCCAACGCTTTCTCCACATCTGCCATCATCACGATATCTCCCGACATAGTAAATAAAGCTTCTCTCAATCTGCCCTCCTGTACGCTCGCATAGCATTCTGCCAATGCATCTGTTACATGGACTCCCGACTTGATCTGCATGGCGATAGCATTGTATATCAACTTCAGTTCGGGAAGCATCCGGTCATTATCCTTGCTGTTCATCCATGTCACCATCATATCCGGCAGAATAAAGAACAACACGGTCAGAATAACTCCCAGCCACATTTCATAAAAACTTCCGAGAAGCAATCCTGCACCTGCCAACACCAACCTGATAGCAGTATAATTGATGGGACCTATCCATCTTCCAAAATGAAACGCAGCTCCGTTTCGTTCCAGGAACCCTTTCAGTCTTTCATAATCCAGGAAACTATTCCTACTTTTTCTGAGATTCCTGCCCACTTCCTCAAAAGTCCGAAGAAGTATCTTACCGGGTCTGCAAGTCAGGGCTACCGCCATGATCAGCACAAATGTTATGGCCGCAACCAGTGCGGACAATATCTGCATCCATAATCTTACGTTCTGCATCTCCATGATTTCCTCCGCTTACTTATCCAGGTTACGAATCTGATGATACAGCAGCAGAAAAATCACCATGATAACGGATACACTGATTCTTCCCGGCCATGTATAAAACAAGATTTCCTGCATAGAAGCTCCTATCAGCTGTTCCACTGCTATCAATATTACAATTGACATTACTGCCAGGATCAGCATATTCACAAGTGCTTCATTCACCATAGATTTTCGCTCCTGTCTGGTCCGCATATGCTCTCGCACCGCCTTTCTGCTGCTTCGCACAAGTGAAGTAAAATCAGCCGAATACCTGATACTGATTTCCATATTGCGGACCAGTTCCTTGAATCTGGGATGCTCAATCTTCTCTGCCATAGCCAACAGCGCAATATTGGAATCTCCGGAGGTCTGCGCCTCATAATAGCATTCATCAAGTACACTCCTTAACGGTTCTTCCATATATTTACTGATTTGCTTCAGGATTCCCGTCACTTCACCTGCTGTAATACTGTAATTACCCAGAAAATCCAGAAATTTCATAAGATTCTCGTTGACTGCCCTGTAATTTTTGCTCATGAGATAGCTTTCCAACAGGTAACGCAGAACCTGGATACCTGCAAGCACAGATAAAGCTATCACAAAATTCCGACTGATAATCAAGACCGCAAAATAACAAAGACCACTGACGATCAAATTGATTAAAATCCACAATTCCGATGTCAGCCATCGATATTTGCCTGTCAGACCGCAATACATCAGACGCTGCTCTATCCGGTGGAGAAATCCCTTTCTCTCTTGAAAGTCAGTAAGCAGCTGCCTGTTCTCATGAACTCTCTGTCTGGCTGCTGCATCCATAGAATCAAATGTTCTTCGCATCATCCTTGCAATGAGACTCTCCGAAGAGAACCATACAAAGAGCAGTAAGAAAAACA
This sequence comes from Lachnospiraceae bacterium, assembly GCA_017465845.1. Classification (GTDB taxonomy): domain Bacteria; phylum Bacillota; class Clostridia; order Lachnospirales; family Lachnospiraceae; genus Acetatifactor. The sequence goes on from JAFTVH010000120.1 coordinate 9,970, forward strand.
CAAAGAGAAATGTACCAAATAATGCTTTATAGACCATGTTACTTCCTCCTATCGAATCCTTTCATAGACCAGATCTCCTTTTCTTTCATCCCAGCCTTTGGCGGCAAAGATCTGTTTTACCCGGTAGTGCTCCATAAATACAAGCGTCTGAAAACAATCCATCATCTTCATCAGTTCATTCCTGGAATAACGGCTTTCATACATGGCATAATCCACAAGCTTATTGGGCGCCTTGTCTGCTGAAGGAGCATGAATCGTAGCAGCACATATCTGGCCCGTATAAGCTGCATTGAGCAGATACAAGGCTTCCGCACCTTTTACTTCTCCGATAATAAAGAAATCCACATCCATGGTCAGCCCTGCGATACTGATATTCTTCAGGTCGTAGCTGATCTGACTCTCCCCGCTTCCCGGCAATGAATGCAGAAACATCATATCCGGATGATATTTGGTAGTCAGTTCATCTGCCTGCTGCGCAACCAGAATTGCCATGTTGTCGGGAAGTGTCTCTTTCAGCGCATTTAGAAGTGTCGTCTTCCCCGAAGAGTTGCCTCCGCAGATCAGCGTTGACCCCTGACGAAATCTTTGTATCAGCAGTTCCGCTGTCTCCCGGTCCAGCATCTTGCGGGCTATCAGATCTTTCATTTCCGGGAAATCTCTGGGCACTTTCCGAATACACAAATACGGTTCCTTATAAGTATTGACCAATGGCATAGATACGGTAAATCTTAAGATAAAGTCCGGGTGGCTCTCCGTATCTGTGAATCTCTGGATAGCGTTCATATTCGAGATATTTACCTGATTCTTGGTGGCTACATAGTCTATAAACTGCCGATACTCCTTCTCCGATCCGAAGGTAATCTTCCCTTCCATTCGCTTTCCTTCCCGCTTCACCCTGATATTGTCATGGCTGACGATCCTGATGTCCGAAATACTCTTATCGTCAATCAGCGGAGAAAGCCTGGAATAACCGAAGATATACTGTTCAAATACGACTATAAGCTCCTCTTCTTCTTTTTTTGTAACTTCAAAATACTCTGTAATATACTGTCGTGCTTCCTCTAAGAAAGCACTTCTGCTGATGATACCTTTCTTCATCTGTATCAAAGAATTCTGTTTTCTGGTAGTATAATCATTCACCAGCCGCTCAAGCCGCTCGTCTGTGGTGGACAGCCTGATTCTTTTGCTGTTATCCGTCTTGGTACAGCCTCCTTTCGTTCAGTTTCCAGACAATCGATTCCTTCGTGAAATGCCTATTAAACTTATACTACAATTTTACGTTCGAACGTTTACTTTAAACTGTTTTACTTACAAAAATCCATGGAATCAGTTGCAACTAATTACTCTTCTTTCTTAAGTCGTGAAAATCCGGCGGATACCGCCCTGACGTAAGAAATCGCTGCCTGGTGATAGACACTTTACTCTTCAAAAGGCCTTTTGTCAACAAAACCGGGAACGTTTTTCATTGTGCTATTTTACTGAATTTCTATAGCCGTCCTGACTCATTTGTGCATTTTTTCAGAGCAAAATTTCCTTGTATTTTGAGGTTTTGAAGCCTCTTAGTAAATTTGCCGACAGCCTGCTCTTTGTGCAACTTGCTTACTTCTTTGCAAAGTCAAAAAAAGAGACCATTACCGGTGAGAAATTCATGGAAATCTTAAATTAATAGTTTTCATTTTACGGAAAATGTGTATAATAGAAGTTAGTACAGACTTTCAGACAATGAACCAGACATAAGAAAGGAGTTCGGGGATTATGTTTATTGTGTTGGCCGGTGGACTGTTGATTATCATTTTTGCTGTGATAGCAGCCGTGGTTTCTTCTGTGGTATCAGCTGTGGCTGCAGATCAGGATATTGAAAACGATTGATGGTAAGATTTAAATGAAAGCAGGGGCTGTTAATTGCAGCCCCTTTTTATATGTAGCGTATCATTCTTTGTCAGTCTTCAAATACTACTGTAGATACCGAATCCGGCATAAGCTCTATATACCACCAGGTATCATTTTTTAAATATTGAACCTGCTTCTTTACTTTATCCGGATTTACCAGAACCAGTACGAATTCACTGTCCGGATTTTCAAAACCACAAGCCTCTACAGCCATACCCATATTCGGATACTTAAACATATGCTTATTATTTCCTTCAACTGTGGTCTGATATATCTTTGTTCCCTTTTTCATAAAGTGTGAAATGTGATCAAACGCTTTGTATTGTCCGCTGTATTTTAATTCCTTCGTCTGACTGTCAAGTGTCACCAGCCCACCACAGAAAAACGGACCGATATTGGGTCCTCCCTTCTCATCCAGCATCAGATTCCATCCTGTAAAAGAACTGTAACCATTGTTGAGTGTTTTGGCCATCATCATGCTCCATTTACACCAGTCAGTATCATAATTATCATACAACCGGGGACCTCCTTCTGTGAAATGCAGCTCCAGCTGCGGATAATTCTCCCGAATCATCTGTGTGTCTTCGATTGCTCCTGAATAATAATGGAATGCCACACCGTCACAATCTCTGCTGAGATTTTCATGAGTATTCAGGCTCCATAATACTCTTTCTGCACCGATAAAGTTGTGATCATACATCCATATTTTTACATCCATATGATTCTCATTCAGCTTTTTACGCAACACAGAAATAAATGCAGCTTCCGTATCCGGATGCCAGATACAGGCCGGCATCTGTCCGTTTTGCTGTGTTTCCGGCTCATTTTGAGGAGTGAGCGCAGCAATTTTGATTCCGCATTTCTCGTATTCTTTCAAAAACCTGATGATATACTCTGCGTAGCATTCAATATATTCATTCCGCATATAACCGCCACACATGGAATTTCCTGTCTTCATCCATCCCGGCGGACTCCAGGGAGATGCAAACAGTACCAGCTCCGGATTGATTTTTAGTATTTCTTTGATCATTGGGATAATATATGCCTTATCCCTTTCGATAGAAAAATATTTCAGCTCGACATCATTTTCCACATCATCATAGGAATACAGTTCTGCCGAATAATCGCTTGCACCTATGGACAATCTGCCCACAGATAACCCCAATCCATCCTGTGAATACACACTTTTCAGGAAAGCTTCCCGCGCGTTGGGCGTCATTGTATTCAGTTCATAACAGGAACTTCCCGTAATTGCCACACCAAATCCCAGAAAATGGTTTTCAAGTGCCTCTCTGGCTACTTTCACCTTTAATGCCCCACTCATCTTTACAGCAGGCTGTAAAGAATAAGTCCTTAGATGATGACTGCAGTCTGTCGAATATTGAGTTACTCTCATAACTACCTCCACAATTTTATTTTTCAATTATATTAAATAGAATTCCCATTAGAATTACAATGTATTTTTCGAATAAGTCATTGTATTTTTCGGTCAATTCCTATAAAATATATTTACTTGATAAAGGAGGCTGCCATGCGTATTTATTCACCTGCCGAAATACTGGAAAAAGACTTTACTTTCCAGAATATTCTTCCTCTGCGTCAGATGTGGAAAAGAAGAAATTACAGCTATCGCGAGAATCCACGCCCCGACCAGGGAATCTTACTGGTAACAGGAGGCCAAATTGATTATGTAACTGCTGCTTCTACCATTCACGTATCCGCCGGGGACATTATCTATCTTCCAAAAGGCTGTTTTTATGAAGCCATATTTTATCCGGGAATAAAACAGGTGACAAACCTGCTGATTAATTTTGATATGATGGATGATCTTGGAGAATTCATTATGTCTGCTTGCCCATTCCTCTTGCTGTCAAATGCCGCATCCCATTATCAGTTTCAGTTTGAGGCTATTGTTTCTGCTTTTTATGGGTCCCCCAGAAGTTTTCTCCTATTAAAATCTCTTCTTTACAGACTGATGTATGACCTTTTATCAGAGCAGCAATGCCAGCAATTTGGAACGACTTTTCAGACAGTAGAACATATTATCACTATGCTTTCTGAAATCCCTGACAAGCCAATTTCCCAAATTGCACAAGCTTGCGGAATCAGCGAAAGCAGCCTGCGCAGAACCTTCAAACAATACACCGGTACAAGCCCTGCCCAATATCGGCTGGACAGTAAAATGAGACAAGCCGAAAAACTGCTTGCGACCAGTAACATGTCTCCCAAAGAAATTTGTTTTTCTCTTGGTTTTTATGATGAGGCTTATTTTTACAGGCTGTTTCGCATTCGTACAGGTATGACACCACTTGATTATCGTTCAAAAGCCCGATCACAGCAGATATCACTTTAGAGATGTACGCAATGTCTGATACACTGCATCCCTGATAGCCGGGTGCAGCTTATTATACAGATATACACCATAGGTGCGAATATGAGTGGCATAAAAAATACCGATATGATTATCCGGATCGATCATTACATAAGCACCTGCTGCGCCATCCCAGCCAAACTCGCCCTTTGCCGCATATCTGCCAAAAGCATCTGTCCTGACGCCAAGACCGTAGGTATATCCCTTCTTGCTCGACTGGAAATCCTGATATGCCTGCTCTCCCAGCTGATTTGCACGCATGAGATCGATGGTCTCAGCCTTTAACAACCGATTACCGTTTGCCATCTCGGTGACAAACTTAATATAGTCATCCACGCAGGAAATCAGACCTGCGCCGCCGCTCTGGTAAGCCGGTGTCAGAATAAAAGGATTTACCTTTTCTATCAGATTTCCTCTCTTATTCTCTGCATCCCACATATACTGGCTGCACATCTTGCTCCTGATATCATCATTCAACGTAAAGCCGGTACGTTCCATTCCACAGACGTCAAAAATATTTTTCTTCAGATACTCCCCAAAAGACATGCCTGATACCAGTTCTACGACTGCTGCCAGTACATCATGACTAAGACTGTACAGGAAATGTTCACCCGGCTCAAACTCTAACGGCTCCCCAGCCATAGCACGAACCATCTCCAAAGTGGACGAATCCGGTTTCACACGCTTTTGCTCCTGAATGCTGTTGTTGAGCAAATTGTAATTCAATCCTGAGGTCATCGAAAAAAGATTCTTCAGCGTAATCGGCTTCCGGGGTTTCTTCACACCATCTGCAGTTTTCACCCACATATCACCGAATTCCGGTATGTAATCCGAAACCTTATCTTCTAATTTAATCTTCCCCTGCTCGTACAGCTGCAATGCTGCAGTACAGGTAATTGGCTTGGTAGCCGAATAAAGAAAATACAGCTCGTCTCCTTTCAGAGGCACACTCTTTAAATCATCGCTTGCACCATTCATATATCTGTATACAAGCTCTCCGTTATAAGATATCGCAATATCAGAACACGGCACATCATGCTCTGCTACTGCCTCATCCATCAGCCTTTTTACTTCACTGAAATCCATTTTTCCTCTCCTTTATCCTTCCCGGTTTAGGTTAAGTAATTACTTCTAGCCCATTGTAAGAGAATCCCCATAAAAAATCAAGCAGAATATGTTCTTGTAAATTGCGATAATATAAGATATAGTTAAGAAAATCACACCTAATGTTCCCGGTGCTGCCAAAATCCGGGGTCAAAGCTAAAATGGAGTTTTTACCATGCAAATTTTACATAACGATGAACCGCTTCGTCTGTGGAAAACCTATAATCTGAACGTTCCCTATGCCGGCTTTGCAAGACTGGGACGGGATTGGAAAGAAGATAAGGTCTGCTCTCCTTTCTCCAGGATTTATTACACGGTGCACGGCGAAGGCATGATTCATCTGCCCGACCGCGATATTCCCCTTTTAGAGGGAAAAGTTTATCTGATTCCTGCCGGCCTGTTCTTCAGTTATGATTGCGATAACTATATGGAACAGCTTTTTTTCCATGTCAATCTGACTCACAAAAACGGTATCGATCTGTTCAGGAATTGTAAACAGATTTATGTCCGGGATGCCTCACCACAGGAAATGGAAAGCATTCTCATGCTTTATCAATCTGAAAATATAGCGGATGCTTTCCGCCTTAAGAGCGTACTTTTTCAAGAACTGGCTGACTTTATGGCTATGGCCGGGTTGGGTGAAGTGCAGAGCAGGAACTATTCGCCACTGGTGGAGCAGATGTTTCTGCTGGCGCAGAACCCTGTCAGCGCCGGGCATCATATTAACGAACTGGCCGAGAAGCTTCATGTATCCACCAGTACCCTTTCCAAACGCTTCCGTCAGGAGACCGGTATGGCTCCCCGGGAATATCTGGAACAGCTTGTTATCAGCAGGGCCTGTACGCTGCTTCTTGCAGATGAACTAAGTATTGCGGACGTTGCGGAAGAACTGGGATTTACGGATCAGTTTTATTTTGCAAAATACTTTAAGAAACAAATGCATGTCAGCCCAAGTGGGTACCGCAGGCAGATGAAAATGACGGGGAAAGGCGACTGAAATTCAGATATACAAAGGGCGTACATCGCCCTTAGCTCTGTACGCCCTCTGTCATCTCTCACCACTTACTTGTATTCAATTATTCCTCAACGATCTCAGCATCCGGTGCATTCTTCTTCACAGACTCCACACCGTTCAGGCAGTTAGTCAGAGTCTTATAGCCTTCGCTGACTGCGATTGCCTGACCATTGGTAGCGGTCAGTCTGAATCTGAACTCGCCGGCCTTGTCGGTATACACCTCGAACTTAGGGTTCTTCTCGGTAGCATAGCCTTCTACTGTCTGATTCTCTACTGCTGCTACAGGTGCATTCTTCTGTACGCTTGCAATTCCATTTTTGCATGCTGCATCGGAACTGTACACTTCAGAAGTAGCGATGACCTGGCCGTTAGTAGCCTTCAGATCGAATTTCACTCCGGTGTTTGTTTTCTTGATTACGAATTTGCCCATTAGGAAAACCTCCTCTTTTGTAAAATATATTGTAATTTTCTCTTTCCAGAGAAACCTGGAAAACAGGATTATATCAAGTTCTACTGCCTTCCTATTCACGTGCTTACAATTACAGTTTACCATAGGGTAAATTTATAAGCAAGCAAATTCACGGCGTTCATACGACAGATTACAGCTTTGCATTACACCATCTCTCCAGCCTCAATCCTGGCTGCCAGATCTTCCAGATACATCCACCTATCCATTTTCTCTTCCAGTTCTTTCTCTGCTGCTTCTTTCTGCGCCGTCAGTTCATTTAATTTCACAAAATCTCTGGCCGCCTCCGGAATCTTCTTCTCGATTTCCTCAATCTTTTCTTCCAAAGCAGCGATATCGCTTTCTATGGTCTCGTACTCCTTCTGCTCCTGGTAGGTAAATTTCAGTTTTTTCTTTTGTCCTGCTTTCCAGTTACGGGAATCACTGCCGGAATCATTGCCGGACACAGGCGCTGATGCCTTCACTGCCCCACTTACCTTTTCTCCTCTGCCGGGCTGTCCCGCTCCTGCACTCTCTGCCTCTTCCTCCTGCTTTCTCGCGGCATAGTCGGTATATCCGCCCTCGTATTGTATCAACTGTCCGCCCTCTTCAAAGGCAAATATCCTGCGCACGGTACGGTCCAGGAAATATCGGTCATGGGATACCACAATGACAATGCCCTGGAAGGTATCAAGATAATCCTCCAGAATCCGCAGAGTAGCAATGTCAAGATCATTGGTAGGCTCGTCCAAAATCAGGACGTTAGGTGCTCCCATCAGCACCTTTAAAAGATACAGTCTCCTTTTCTCACCGCCGGAAAGCTTGCCCAGAAGTCCGTACTGGTCCTCACCTGCAAACAGAAAACGCTCTAACATCCTGGCAGCACTGACTTTCCCTTCCGGGGTATCCACATACTCCGCCACATCGCGGATATAATCAATCACACGCTGGTTGGGCTTCATCATTTCATCCCCAAGCTCCTGGGCATAATATCCTATTTTCACAGTCTGACCGATTTCCAGCTTACCACTGTCCGGTTCTACCTGCCCGGTAAGAATCTTCATCAATGTGGTCTTGCCGCAGCCATTGTGTCCGATGAACCCTACCCTGTCATTTTTCAGGAAAATATAAGAGAAGTCATTGATCAGCGTCTTCTCGCCGTAGTTCTTACATATATGGTCCAGTTCTACCGTGGTCCTGCCCAGTCTGGAGGATACAGAGGAGAGCTGCACCTGACCGTCCTTTACAGGTCCCTGGGTATTCTGCAGTTCTTCAAAGCGCTGCAGTCTGGCCTTCTGCTTGGTGGAACGTGCTCTGGCGCCTCTCTGCACCCACTTCAGTTCATTGCGCAGGATAGAGTCTCTTTTGCGGGCAGACGCCTCTTCCATCTCTTCCCGCTGCATCTTAAGCTCCAGATAGCCGGAGTAATTGGCAGTATAGGAATAGATGCTTCCCTTATCGATTTCAATGATTCGTGTAGAGACACTGTCCAGAAAATATCTGTCGTGGGTGACCATGATTACCGCACCCTTTCTTTTGCGGAGGGTATCTTCCAACCAGTCGGCCATAGTATTGTCAAGATGGTTGGTAGGCTCGTCCAGTACCAGGATTTCTGCCGGAGATAAGAGTACGGACACCAGTGCCAGACGCTTCTTCTGACCGCCTGACAACTCCCCACATAACTGATCCCAGTTGTTTACACCCAGCCTGGTCAGCATGGCTTTGGCATCGGCTTCAATATAGCTTTCATTCTCCAAAGTCCTGTTGTCCCGAAGTACTGCTTCCAGTACAGTCTCCTCCTCATGGAACCGGGGATTCTGAGGCAAGTAGCGGATAACCGTACCGTTTGCCTTGATCACTTTGCCTTCATCGGGCTCTTCCAGTCCTGCGATAATCTTTAAAAGCGTGGATTTGCCGGTTCCGTTGATACCGATAATACCGGCTTTCTCTCCTTCCTGGAGATAGAAGCTGGCTCTGTCAAAAAGCTTCCGCTCTCCGTATGATTTTGTTATATTTTCTACTGTTAATATATTCATGAAAAACCTCACACTGTTACTTTTCTCACCTTATTATAAGGACTTTTCTTTCTCTAAGCAACACTTTATTGTTTTTTAAGGAATCCTTTATCAGTTGAACACACTTTAGACACAAACTCTTGGTATGCTATCAACATGGAAAGGGAATTCCCCCTAAGTTCCCTTTTCAGAATAACTTTTCAACTCCCCCCTCTTATATGATGAGCAGGACATGAGCGATCATGTCCTGTTTTACTTTTCTTTTGCATGATTTTCTGGTATGCTGTAAACAGTTCAGAAAGGAAGGTACTGGCCGTGGATTTTAAGAACGCTATTCAAAATATCAGCAAATCTCATGAAAAGGATACACTAAATACTCTGTATACGCCCTGGGGAGAAGCTTTAGACCCTGCCCATGTGTGGGAAGAACATCCCAGACCGCAGATGCGCAGAGAGGATTACCATATGCTGAATGGATATTGGGAATATTGTTTTACGTCCGATTCCGATACCTCGATAAATCCCGGCACTCCTTTTATACCACAGGGACAGATTCTGGTTCCTTTTTCACCGGAAAGTCTGTTATCCGGTGTAAACAGGCAGCTGCAGCCGGATGAACTTTTGTGGTATCAGCGCATTGTAACTTTGAAGCGCCCGATTGGGCCTCTGAGCAGATGTCTGCTTCATTTTGATGCGGTGGACCAGGAAGCGGATGTGTATGTGAATGGTGTGCTTGCTGCCCATCATCTGGGCGGCTACCTGCCTTTTACTGTAGAACTGCCGGTAAATGGTGATGTTTCCTTTACTTTTCTGATTCAGGTTCGCGTAAAGGATGTCAGTGACACCTCCTGGCATGCGAGGGGAAAGCAGATGTTGAAGCGGGGCGGTATGTTCTATACTGCTCAGAGCGGAATCTGGCAGAGTGTCTGGTATGAGTGGGTACCTGCGCATTACATAGAGACGATGGCACTGACGCCCAATTATGATTTGCAGAACTGTGAACTGATTCTGAAAAGTGATGACTATTTCCGTCAAATCAGCCTGACTACCGAAGACGGTACTCCCTATCTGATCAGTGCAAGCTACCATGAGACCGCCAGGGATGGGAAACCCTTTACCAGAGTATGCTTCTCATTGCCCTCTGATACGGACTTTGTCCCCTGGACACCGGATACCCCTCATCTTTATCCACTGGTGATTCGTGCTGATGAAGATGTTGTCCACAGCTATTTTGCTATGCGCTGTTACACCGTGGAAAAGGATGAACATAATGTTCCCCGGTTCTGCTTAAACCACAATCCCCTGTTCCTGCACGGAATCCTGGATCAGGGCTACTGGCCGGACGGACTGATGACTGCTCCCTGCGAGGAAGCTTTTGTCTACGA
>JAFTVH010000121.1 GCA_017465845.1 Lachnospiraceae bacterium
ATGTAAATCTCTACGAGTAGTAACTGTAAATGTTGTTATGAAGAGCCGTATGCGGAAAAGCCGCACGTACGGATCTGTGAGGACTTCACATCGTGAGGTGTGATTTTACTTGGTGAACGCCCGAAATTTACAATGGAAAATCCTTCTGTAATGATCAGAGGTTTTCGGTATTTAGCAAATGCCAATAGAAAAAGAAAAAGGAGAAGAAAAATGAGACGAAACAAGAAAAATGTAGCATTGCTGCTTGCGCTGTCAATGCTGATGACAACTTTTTCGAGTTGTGGTAAGCAGGAGGAGCAAAGTAACGCAGACAAGACAAAGCAAACGGAACAGGAAATTGCGACGACTGAAAGTGAGAAAACAGAAAGTGAGCAGCCGGAGAGCGAAGAACTGGAACCGGTAACTTTACGAATTTTTTCTATGGATGCAAGCACGCCGGATGATGAACTTGTGGAAGAGTATATCAATAATCTGCCCCAGGTGCAGGCGCTGAATGTTACGATTGACCTTGTGAAATTCGCAGGCGGTCAATCGGAATATCAGGAAAAAATTCCCCTTTTGCTGTCGACAAATGAACAGATGGACATCGGGTGGGACAATACGACCAACTTTACAGGTCGTATACAGCAGGGAGCTTATGCCGATATATCTGAGCTGGTGGAAGCAGACAGTGAGTTTTATGAGACGATTCCCGAGAGCATGTGGAAGGGTATGGAATACAACGGTGGTATTTATGGAGTACCTACTTATAAAGAAATGGCTGAACAGTGGGCACTTTTTGCCTCAACGGAAATTATGGAAAAATACAACATCGATGCATCCGCAATCACTGACTTTCAGGACATTGAACCTGTATTAGCGGCTTATAAGGAAGAAGGATTTGCTGCACCACTTGGGATGAAGGCTTCCAATTATTTATATGCAATTATCCTGGCTGTAATGGATGAGTATGATTTCTTCGGCGGCTACAGATTTGCGGTTGTTGATCCACAGGAAGGAAAAACGGTTCAGAGTGTTTTCCGGACAGAAGCATTTGCAGAATTTATAGAAACAATGTGTGACTGGTATCAGAAGGGATATATTCATCAGGATGTGTTGACAATTGATACTAAGGGCCTTAAGACGGCAGATGGCAGGAAGGGGGTAAGTGCTATAAGTTACACCCCGTTGGCTGAAACAATCAGAGAAGAACCTACTACGGTGTTAAAGGTAGCAGGAGATCCTAAAGTGACAAATGCCAGTACCAGAGGAAGTGTTAATGTCATTTATGAGAAGTGTGAGAATAAAGAACGTGCCTATGAGTTCCTGAAATTGTGGAATACGGATCCTGAGGTGAGAAATGCTTTTTACCATGGAGTCCCGGGGGTACATTATAATGTGGTTGACGGAAAGGCAGAGTACGTTGAAAATAAAACGGACTTATACAATGCACAAAACTGGACTACCGGGAATGTCTTTATCAGTATGCTGAAGACGGATGAACCGGATGACAAATGGGAACAGTATGAAGCATTTAATGCATCTGCAACGGAGGCAGTTGATCTTGGTATCTTTATAGATACGGAAAAGATTTCTGATAAGATTTCTGTGATTAATTCAGTCATGGCAGAATATTTACCTCCATTGGTATTTGGTCTGGTAGAACCGGAAAGCGGTATCGAGCAGTTGAATGAACAACTGAAAGCAGCAGGAATAGACGAAGTTATTGCAGAATTTCAGGCACAGTTCGATGCATTTCTGGCAAGTAAATAGTATTCTCTGACAGTGCAGGAAGCATTGCATGGGGCAGCTGGATGAATGAATGCAGCTGCCCCATGGTCATATCACAGTAAGATTGGAGGGATTGTGCAAATGAAGTTTTATTTTTTAGGAACATGCGCAGGTACAAAACCGATATCCGGCTGGCATCATCAATCGTTTGCTATGGAAGTAGGACAAGCGGTTTATTGGTTTGACGCAGGGGAATGCTCCTCCTATACTGCACATATTATGGGACTGAATCTTCTTCAGGTGAAAACGGTTTTTATCAGTCATACACATTTTGACCATGTGGGAGGGCTTGCTAATCTTTTTTGGAATATGAAAAAGCTGAAAGGCAAGAGCATCGGGGCTTTTGATAAGGTCAATCTGTTCATTCCCAATCGTGATGCGTGGAAGGGTATCAAGACATTACTTGAGGCTGACAGAAGGAACTTTTCAGAATATATACCCGTAGAGCCTTTTGACGTGCACGACGGCATTATTTTTTCTGATGAAAATATACTGGTGGAAGCGATACATACGGAACATTTGGGAAAGCCCGAAAATGGTGAATGGAAATCTTTTTCATATAAAATAAAATGCGAAGGAAGAACCATTATCTATACGGGCGATATCGGGCTTGCAAACGTAGATGACCTGGACAGGATCGTATGTGATTGTGACCTTCTGCTTGTAGAAACAGGACATCACCCGTACACAGAGGTCCTGGATGCTTTAGAGGGCAAAAACATCGGCATGATTGCATTTACCCATCACGGAGAAGCAATCAGAAAGAATCCTTTGCAGGCATGCTATCATGCGCAGGTAAAGTATGACCGGAAAGCGATTATCTGCATGGACGGAACAACGCTGACTATTTAGTTTGATCATTAAGGACATGGAAGCATTGCACCGAAGGACAGAGTTTTCCTGGGGGATGCTAAATCATGTTCCTGTCCTGCTGGAGGTTAGAGGCAGTGAAAATTATGAAAAGAGCATAGCTGCTTTTCAGGCATTGTGTACGTCGGATGAGGAAGAAGAATGAAGGCGAAGACGAATCAATCAATGAAATTGTGGTATCAAAAACCGGCCGATGTATGGGAAGAGTCCCTTCCTATCGGCAATGGCAGTCTGGGCGCCATGATCATGGGCGGCATTGAGCAGGAGACACTGGGGCTGAATGAGGAGAGCATCTGGTCAGGCTATTATAAGGAAAAAAATAATCAGGAGGCTTTTGGATATTTAGAGCGTGTCAGAAAGCTGATATTGGAGGGCAGATGCCTGGAAGCAGATAAAGTGATCTATGAAAAGATGCTTGGAGAATTCAACGAGTCCTATCTGCCATTGGGAAATCTCTTCATAAAGTTCTATCATGGGCAGACTTGCAGCGGGTATCAAAGAGAGTTGAATCTCGATGATGGAATTGCAACAGTCAGTTATGATTGCGACGGATGTCATTTTGAACGGGAGTATTTTGCAAGTTATCCTGCGAAGGCTGTTTTTGTGCGGATAAAAGCGGAGGATGCACGGCTGCATATGGAGCTCTCCATGGACTCCCTGCTGCAGTATGATTGTGCCGCTGCAGAAAATGGATTGGTATTTCGTGGAAAATGCCCGGAACATATCGATCCTTCTTATATGCCGGAAAGACCGGAATCTGTCATTTGGGGAACGAAAGGTATGGAGGTGCGTGCGGATATCAGGGTGCTTTCCTGTGACGGTAAGGTAACCGGGCTGGGAGACAGGCTGGATATCAGTCAGGCAAGTGAAGTGGTGCTCATGATCACTGCAGTGAAGGATGCGTGTGTGGAAACGGGAGCAGCTTATGAGATACTGAAGGCAGATCACATCAGGGATTATAGGTCAATCTATGATAAAGTGGAGCTTTATCTGGGAGAACAGAAAAATCTTCCCACAGATGAAAGACTGGCTGCATTGAAATCAGGAGAGGAAGACAACGGGCTTTATGCATTGTATTTTCAGTATGGCAGATTTCTTCTGATCTCTTCCTCAAGGGAGGGCAGTCTGATGCCGAATCTGCAGGGAATCTGGAGCTGGCAGTTGCGCGCCCCGTGGAGCGGAAATTATACAGTAAACATCAATACCCAGATGAATTACTGGCTTGCCCAAAGCTGTAACCTGCAGGAATGTATGGAGCCTTATTTCAGATTTATGGAGCGCATCTGTGAAGAGGGAAAAAAGACA
>JAFTVH010000122.1 GCA_017465845.1 Lachnospiraceae bacterium
ATCCAGGATCGTACTGCTGTTTAAATCCATCGGTAAGGAACTGTCTATGATGATCCATCCACGTATGGTGAAGAAAATCAAAATGGACGGTCACAATGAGCCTCATGAAGTCATGCGTTCCACCAATGTCTTTATTGCAGTGTATTTTGTGATTTTCTTCATTTCCGTCCTGCTTATTGGAGTGGACGAATATGACTTTACCACCAACTTTACTGCGGTGACTGCTACTCTCAATAACATCGGTCCCGGTCTGGAGCTGGTAGGACCCACACAGAATTTTGGGCTATATTCAAGCTTTTCCAAGCTTGTACTGATGTTCGATATGCTGGCAGGAAGACTGGAACTGTTCCCCATGCTGATTATTTTTGTTCCCGCCTGCTGGAAGAAATACTAGATTGGAGTTATCTGCGGTTGTTTGCACCGCTTCTGTAAGATTGCTTGTAAAAGTATGAATGAAAGGGGAAGAATAATGATGGAGGACCAAAAGCCAGAGCATACTAAGTGGTATCATCTGATCGATGCTTTCCGCGGCTTCGCGCTGCTTAATATGCTCTTCTTCCATTTTTACTATGATGTATATGTTATCTTCGGGCAGGACCCCGACTGGTATCATTATCCTGCGATAAGAGTCTGGCAGCAGTTCATCTGCATGTCCTTTCTCATTGTGTCCGGGATGTCTTGGCATTTCAGCAGGAATAACTTAAAACGAGGGATTCAGTTGAACCTCTATGGATTGCTGATCACTGCTGTTACCGGTCTGGTGATGCCGGATCAGGCGGTCAGATTTGGGATTTTAAATTGTATTGGGTGCTGTACTTTGTTGATGATTCCTGTAAATAAGGTTTGTATTCTCGCGGGCGGTCACCACGGTACAGACCCTTTCTCGGACAATAGGCTGTCAAATTTGCTGAAAGCCTTTTGCGGCCTATTTTCGGCTTTGCTGCTGTTCCTGTTCACCCGGAATGTTTCAGACGGCTATTTGAGCCTTGCAGGGCTTCGTATTGACTTGCCGGAATGTCTCTACAGCTTTCGTCCTATGACGATTCTGGGATTTCCTTATACAGGCTTCCGTTCCAGTGACTACTTTCCTCTCCTGCCGTGGTTCTTTTTGTTTTTGTTTGGGTATTGGCTTTGGGAGGTGATCAGCTGTAGCAATCGTGCGATGTGCGCTCTATGCACTAGAGTACCCGTTTTGTCACGCCTGGGTCAAAAGACCATCTGGATTTATCTGCTGCATCAACCACTGCTTTACGGGATGGCTTATTTATTAATTATAGTATTCCAGATCAAAATGTAATGATCAAAGCATCACAGTGATAAACTTATCTCCAATCGTTAGTACTTCTCGCGAGTTACTGCCTATTACAGTACTTTCAGTTCAGCAATCTTTCCTTGGCAACATGAAAGGTATCTGCCTCGCAGCAGGGACGCCGGCAGCCTTCTAAATTGGTTCCACAGGCAAATGACCTCTGACCAGTAACTCTCACGATTCCTCTAACCTCCATACAAACAAAATCCCACAGCCTGGCTTCCATACCGGACAGTGGGACTTATCATCTATGTAAACAGGAGGGACCTGGTATATGTAGTCGAAGCTGGTCGGCACCTTCGTCAGCACCGGCAGCTCCTTTTGTTATTATTATCATACTGAAAAAATGTGTCCAAAATGCATACAAATTCATAAGAATTCATTAAAACAAATTAAGAATGTATAAAATCTACTCCTTTCGCTTTAAGAGCACTGCGTACAATTTCAGGCTTCAGTTGTCTTGGAGATACATTCATTTTCACACTTAAAGCCGCTGCAATTCCCGCAGCCTCTCCGGTAGCCATGCATATTGCCATAACACGGTAGGACGCATGTGCTCTGTGTGTTCCTGATATACATCTTCCTGCTGTCAACAGGTTATCCACTTTAAGTGGGACCAACGCGCCGTATCGGATATCATAGGGTATCGCCATCTTGGAGTGCCCTTCTGCCTGACCGCCTCCGGCCGGATTATGAATATCTATTAAAAACCATGCATCTTGAACCACTGCATCTTCATAGTGATTCCCCTGCTCCACATCATTGTCAGTGACCATGCATTCTCCTACAATTCTTCTAGTCTCACGAACCCCAAGAGTAGATGCGGATGTTTTAAGCATGCAGTCCTCATAACCGGGAATATATTTTCTCAAAAAGTCGACAATTACCTCTATCTGTCTCCTCAGTTCCACCTCCGCAGTATACAAATCTGCTGTCTCAAGACCGCTGATATTATTCATCTGAGTAGCATTTACATTACGTTCACCCTTATAAAAAGTTTTATGCAGTCTGACAATGGAAACATTTTTCGGCAAAATACCTGCCTGCTCACATTCCTTACAGAAATCAGCGTATTTCTTTCCATCCGGCAGCAGTACCGGATCGCTCCCCCCAAAACACATGATTGCCTTGCTTTCGTCTACATGATCTATTGTAAATTCCAGAGTAACAGGCTGTGTCAAACCATCTGCTTCCCTTCCTATGTGATACTCGCATCCGGCGAGAAACGCTACCAACCCATCACCAGTTGCATCAATGACCCGCGCTGCCTTTATTACCTGAAGTCCGGTTGGAGAGGTTACCACTAAACCGGTAACCGCATTTCCCTCTTTTATAACATCTGCAACACTGCACTGCAACATAACATTTACATGATTCTCCCGGAGGAAACGGATTAATATTCCTTTTGCTTCTTCCGCATCAATATGTATTTCTTTCCCATTACGGGTCTCTATCTTTTCTTCTCCAGCATGCTTTTCAGCCAACAAGGTAATCACTTCGTCATACATGGTTCCCGGCGCTACTTTTCCCAAAATCGGACTGACGCTTCCCAGTGTGAGATTGCCTCCCACTGCCCCATAACGCTCAACAAGCATGACACTTACTCCCTGTCTTGATGCAGCTACTGCTGCGCAGATTCCTGCGGGACCTCCGCCAACCACCAACACATCTGTCCTGACAGTTTCCGGAATCTCTTTTCTGTATTGATAACTCATCCGGACTCTCTCCTCCTTAATCTAGTATCGCCCCATGCGCGCGCAGAATGCAATGCAGCTCCTCCGTAGGAACTTTATCCGGCGCGAAGCCGCCCTTGACTGCAATAGCTGCTGCTGCGCCTGCTGCCTGACCAAGAGCCATGGCACAAGGCATTACGCGGAAAGCACCGGCTGCCTGAGATTCTGCAGAAATAGTCTTTCCTGCTACCAGCAGATTATCACAGTTTTCGGGAAGCATGGAACGATAAGGGATAGAGTACACCTCAGCAACCTCTACTTTAAAATTTCCGGACATTTCCTTGGTCCTTGGGTGAACGTCCATGCCGTAACCGAAAAGAGCCACACGGTCTTCAAATGAAACACCCTGGGAAATATCCTGCACCGTCAGCGTGTATTTTCCTTTAATATGTCGGCTTTCCCTCACACCAAGGACAGATGCCACCTGTGAAATCCTTGCATTCTCAAAACCTGGAGTCTCTTCCAACAGTACTCTATAAGATTCCAGAACCTGTTTTCTTGCTGCCCTGTGAGCATTCGACATACTACGAGAGTCAGCAGCGTCTGCATCGAAAACACGATGATGATTCACCCTATAGCATCCTTTAGAAGGGGTGCGATACACTTTAACAGGCTGTTTTGGGCGGGCAGTGAACTCTTCGTCAACGGCATTGTCTACCTCAAACATCAGTGTACCGGGCTGTGGAATACCGTTCTCTTCATCCCCTTTCCAGGTGGGAACGCCTGCTGCAAAGGCCACATCCGCTTTTCCGGTGCAATCGATAAACAGATCAGCAGAAACACTGCGCAGACCCTCCAGCGCCGCAAGGATCACACTGCTGATTTTTCCGTTTTCACAGAGACAGTCCACAAAACGGGTATATAACAGCACTTCTACACCCGCCTGCTCGGCAAATTCATCCAGTACGATCTGAAGCATAAATGCATCAACGGGTGTTACATGACGATGATAACGCCCGATAAAAGAGGTATGTATACTGGGAGAATCAGTATATTCCGGCAAAATAGCGGCACTGCGCTCTGCCAGACACTCAATGATTTCCCGATACAGGCCGCCTACCAAGGGGCGATTTCCTTCGCGGTCGTAATTGGTCATAAACGGTCCTACCAAAGCCGAAGTGGCCATGCCACCCAGCATTCCGTTTTCTTCTACTAACAAAGTCTTTGCTCCATTACGCGCAGCTTCCACAGCGGCACAGATGCCGGACGGGCCCCCACCCAGTACTACTACGTCATAATGTCCCAAAGTTGAAACCTCTTTGTGATATATTACTTGCTGATTCATATGGTATCCTCCATGTATTTTTTCCAATTGTATCAAACCATATTTACATGGGCAATGAAATATGGTAAAACAATATTTATAAAATACAGCAATATTGAGGTGTGATATCCATGGAAAAACCTTTTGAATTTATAGAATGCAAGCTTGACTGGCGTAAAGAATTTAAAGTAACGGACGGCCACCAGCCCACCTACGCATTCTTCTTTTTAAAAGAGGGAAGCTTTCAGCTCAAGATGGACGGAATAGAGACTGTTGTTAAAGAGAACGACTGCGTGATTTTTTCGGATGATATGAATTTCTTCAGGAGCGTTATCTCACCGATTTCTTTTCTGTACCTGCAATTTCGTGTTAATCCCAAATGCCCCTTTCACATTCATATCCCCATTGGCATTGTGAACTTCCGTAACCACAGCCGTTTTCTTGACAGTGTTCAAAAATACGAAGCGCTGATGGATACTGACGATATCCGTGCAATCTATTACAGGGAACATTTGCTGGAGGATATTCTGCTGCAGGCATTTGCAGAAAGTGATCATTTTGCAGAACTCGGAAGTCCTTCTGCAAACTATGGCCTGATTAACTGCCACGATACTGTGGTTTTACAGGCCGTGAAATATATTATGAAAAATATCAGGTGCAAATTGCATATAGAAGATATCTGTCGTGATGTAGGTACCAATCCTTCCACTCTTAATTTTAAATTCCACAAAGAGCTTTCCTGCTCCGTATGGGACTATATTATCGAAGCAAGAATGAAGTCTGCCAGACATTATCTGACAAGTACGACCTATACTATCGCAGAAATCGCAGGGCGCTGCGGATTTGATAATATCTACTACTTCAGTACATCTTTTCGGAAATATCATGGGACATCGCCGACTGATTTTCGGAATCGTTACCGCTAAATAGCCTTGAAAGCTCCGGCTGCTGTCCACTTCGGAACCTCCCCGTGACATCAAAAAGAGCAGTACCGCCCATTCACTAAACGGTACTGCTCCATAATTTACTCCATATCCAACAATTCCTGATAGAATCTTGAATAATCATCTCTCTTGCCATTCACAAATTTGATTGCAGAAGAAGGATGGGAATTCAGGACACCTGTCAACAGGTAAGGAATATCATATCCCCATATACTTCCCTTCTCTTTCTCCGCCTGAATGTATTTCTGTACAAAGTCCATAACCGGAACCAGATTATATCTGGGATTTCTCAGGAATGCAAGCAGGGATTCCATGTAACAATTTCCTGCACCACGTCCCATACCACTCACGGTTGCATCCAACAGGCTTGCACCATTGCTCAATGCCTCGATGGTATTGGCAAAAGCCAGCTGCTGATTGTTGTGCGCATGGATACCGATCCTCTTACCGTATTTTTCTGCAATATTCATGTATTTATCGGTAAGTCTGCGTATCTGCTCCGGATAGAACGCTCCAAAGCTGTCTACCAGATAAATGATATCAACATCGGATTGTGCCAGAAGTTCAAGCCCTTTATCCAGCTCATCTTCATGAACCTTGGAAATTGCCATGATATTGACTGTTGTCTCATATCCCTTTTCATGGGCATCCTGAATCATCTCAATTGCAGTGGGAATCTGATGAATATAGGTTGCGGTACGAACCAGGTCAATTACACTGTCCTCTTTCTTTAAGATGTCATTCTTGTAATCGGTTCTTCCTACATCTGTCATGACTGAAATTTTCAGGTCAAAGTCGTTGTTGCCGACAACTGCACGGATATCTTCTTCATCACAGAACTTCCACTTTCCATAATCATCCTTGGAAAAAATGTCCTTGGATGCTTTGTATCCGAACTCCATATAATCAACACCTGCTTTGATGTTGGTGCGATATAAATCCTTTACAAATTCATCTGAAAAAGCGAAATTATTAACTAAGCCGCCATCGCGGAGTGTACAATCAACAACTTTAATGTCAGATCTGAATCCGACTAAATTACCATTATTTCTTTGCATAATTTCCTCCAAAATGTGTGTTTCTTTTTTTCTTTCTCACTTTAAACCGTTACACTTTAAAGTTCTAAAGTACTATTAGGATGATAGTACTTTTTGGTGGAAATGTCAAGAGCTAAATTTAGATATCTGCAGAAAATATGGGCCATTTAGTGACAGTTCAGACAGCCGGCACCGCGCAGTCAAAATCGCACTTCAGTGCGATTTTGCAAGACTTGCGTGCGCCAAAATGCGCTTTTAGCGCATTTTGTGTGCATCTACGTAACAGTTCAGACCCCGTCTGAACTGTTACGCCATTTATGATAATGTCAATATATACCACGAAAGAATATGTCTCAGCTGTGGTATGATAGCTGTTTTGTTTATATTACTTAATTAAATATCAGCGTAATATCCTGATACCGATTCACCACTCGGAAAATCTCCACATACTCGTCCTCAATCTTATACAACACTACATAATTTCCGGAAATCGCATACTTATAATCCGTCCGAAAGCTGACTCTTTTTGAAAGGTCGGCTCCCATATACGGAAACTGTTGTATATTCTCAATTTGAGCGTATATCTCTTGAATGGTTTTTACTGCCATTTCTTCATTGTCTTCAGCAATATACTCTTTAATGTTCCTTAAGTCCTCTGCAACTAAAGGGTTAATCCGTAATTTCATCATAGGCTATACCCCAACAGATGCTTTCAGCTCATCCAGATTCATCCAAGCACTTTCATCCTTAACAGCTTCTTCTGCTTCCTGTAACTTCATAAGCAGCTTCTTCTCCGCCTTTTCACGCTCGTAATCCTCAATATCCATAACCACGAACTTGCCTCTTCCGTTCTTGGTTAAAAATACCGGTTCTCCAATCACACAATTTTTCAATACTTCATTATAATTTCTTAAATCTGATACTGGTAATATATTTGGCATAAAATCAACTTCCTTTCTTTGATATAGTTTCTTCATCTTACATATATATTATACGAAAAGAAGCTGTAAAATTCAACGTAGAATTTTACAGCTTACTAATAAAAATATTACATATTCGTTTGATTAAGTTTTGTTTTGACCATTTCTTGATTAAACCGATACCCAACACCCCAGACTGTCTGTATATAAACAGGCTTGCTTGGATCATTATTTTGTCATCTGCGTTTTATTTTCAAAACCATCCAAAACTGACATAACAATCATTACTGCACATTGATTTGTCTGCATTAATATCTACAGCAATCCCCAGTTGATGCTCACTTGTCCTAATGCTCAATCTTGAGTAAGCATCACCAATCAACTGACATAAGATTAACAGCAGATATACTGTAATTACTACTTTCAGTAGTTTTACAATCCATTTTCCTTTTTATCTTCTTTGTTGCCATAATTTTTCTATGCCTTCAATCTTCTTGACCAATTCCTTATGGCAAACGGCATACAGCAAATACCTATCAATACAGGAACTGTAACTAACAGATACGGAGACCATACATATTTCCCGAAGACACAAAATGTATTTGTTCTGAAAATATCCGCACTACTACCAACTAAAGGTAACAAATCCAATGCCTTTTGCAATTCATACGGAAGATATCCTGCGATCATCATTGGACCATAAACACAAGCCAAACTAAACAACAATGCAAGTACATTATTTTTCACGGTAGCAGATATAAACATTACAACACCTGCAAATCCGATTGCACCTAATAATGCAAACGCATACTCATAAACTTCTGCCTGAAGCATATTCATCGGAGCAACTGCAAGTAATTTAATGTTCTGAATCGGCATATCCCAGCCGGATGTACCCATAAAGAATATCTGCGATACAACGTTAGGAATAACAAGCATTACAAAAAATTCCACTGTAAACGCTAACCCTGTTAAGATTTTTGCAAACGCAATCTTTCCCCATCCATTCTTAGTTGTTAATACCAAAGAACTTGTATTATCATGCCACTCGCCTGCAAATAAAGATGACAAAGCGATTGCCAAAAACAACGCCATTACAACACCTAAATCTGCAACCATGCTTCCAAGAAGCTGTGACCATCCTTCCACCCATCCATATCGAAGTGGACTCTCTACTTCCTGCTCCATCTGAAGAAGATACTCCTTTTCAGTTCCTGTCTGCCCACTGTTTTCCAAGAAATCATTAATCGCCTGCTCTCTTCTCTCATAAAATCCAGTCAGCTTATCGGGATCGACATAACTTATCATTATCTGATAGGTTCCCGTGTCATGGAGTTCCGGATATAACATTCCAAGCCAACTATTAATGATTTTCCAGTCTGTTTTTTCTAATTCTTTTTCCATCCCGGCAGCTTCCATTCGCTGATAATCCCTTACTAACTGTTGTAGTGTTTCATCCGCTAATTCTTCGTCAAAAGTAAGTGCGTATTCCTGACTCTCTCTTATCATCCCATATCCATCAAAATTGTTACCAAAAGCACTTGTATAATCGTCTGAACTTCCAAAACTAAACCATTGAAAAGATAATATGCTCCCAAAAATCACGATATAGATAAAGCATAACAGTACGCATATCTTAACGATGCGCTTTCTCCATAATTTTTTATGTTCTAATAAAAATAATTCCATCCTACTGTCCCCCTTCTTCTGTCGGGAAATAATATAAATAAAGGTCTTCCAAGGTAGCTTCACACGGAACTGCTTGCTCACTAGGCATATTGTCTGAAACAATACGCAGTACAATGTCTTTTCCTTCATGTCTTAAATTGGCAACTGTTGTTCTTGCCTGCCATTTTCTTGCTTCTGCCGGAGAAACAGTGAGTTCCCAAACTTTACCATTCGCTTTTTCCGTTAATTCCTGAACCGTTCCCTGCAACACAAATTTACCTTTCTTCATCAACAGCACTTCGTCTGCTATCGCTTCTATATCCGACACAATATGTGTAGAAAGGATTACAATTTTATCTCCTGCATATTCCGAAAGCAGATTACGGAATCTCACACGCTCCTTCGGATCAAGTCCTGCTGTTGGTTCATCTAAAATTAAAATCCCCGGATTATTCAGTAACGCCTGGGCAATTCCTACTCGCTGTTTCATACCACCGGAGAATGTTTTTACTTTTTTGTTTGCCACATTACTTAACCCTACTACCTCCAGCAACTCCTTTGCTCTGTTCTTCGCAATATTCTTTGGTATTCCTTTCAGTGCAGCAACATACATCAAAAACTCCATTGCTGTATAATTAGGATAATATCCAAAGTCCTGTGGCAGATATCCCAATACATTTCTATAATCTGCCCCCATTGAGGTTACTTCCTTTCCATTCAGCAACACTTCACCCGAAGTCGATTCCAAAATGGCACATAACATTCGCATCAGTGTTGTTTTACCGGCACCATTTGCTCACAAAAGACCATATACTCCCGGCTTTAAGGTTGCACTCACGCAGTCTACTGCTATTTTATTTCCATAATGTTTCGTCAAACGATCAAGCGAT
>JAFTVH010000123.1 GCA_017465845.1 Lachnospiraceae bacterium
TTTTATCGGTTCCGGTGCTTCAGGCAGTTCCTCTTCCTCTATTTCTTCTATTTCCTCTACTTCCACATCCATTCGTATCCCCCGCAAATCCGGACTGTCCGGGAAAAGTGCCCGCTGGGATACCATTCGCACTTTTCCGATCTTTTTCTGCAATAGTACAGACAAAAGCCTGCGGCAAAATGCTGTTCCCACATCCGGGCTGTTTGTCAGGGCATTCATCAGAAAATCATCTATGACATCCAGTTCTTCCAATGTCTTATTCGTAATACTCATTCATTCTCCCTTTTCGGCAGGTCAAAAAAGGGTAGACTTTTCCCCGGCCTGCCTGTATTTTTATTTGCTTCAAGTGAAAACAGTGGCGATTTGCCGGGACTGGCTTATGATAAAATACTCCATAAGTCAACAGATTTTCACTTAGACTAAATTAATTAATGTTTTTTTACATCCCAATACTATTTTCAAGACTTCTGGGTATCCCATCTGCGTTCGGCATTTTGCACAAACGCAGATAGGATATCATGAATCCATTGGGGCGCGGAGGCTGCTTGATACTTTTGGATTACAATATCTTCTCCATCCCAATCTTCTGCGGCACAAGCCCACATCTCTCATAAAACTTTCTGGCACTTTCATTGCAGGACCAGACATTCAGAGTCACATTATAGCAGCTGCTCTTTCTTGCATAATCAAGCACATATTCGTACAACTGCCTGCCGATATGCTGCCCTCTGATTTTTTCATCTACACACAGATCATCGATGTAGAGAGACTTCACATCCGTCAGGATATTATTTCCGATGTGCTGCTGAAATACGCAGAAAGCATATCCCATCACGTTCTCTTCTTCATCTACACCGACAAATATGGGTCTGGCATCATCTTTCAGGATGGCCTTCAATTCTTCATCGGTATACTTCTTGGCATTGGCCTTGAACAGGTCAGGTCTGCCATTGTGATGTACGGTAAGCACCTGACACAACAGGCTGTTGATACCGTCCATATCACGTTCTTCCGCTCTTCTTATCTTCATCAATATCATCTCCCTGCGTCGTTTTATTTATTGTGGCACAAAGACGATGCATAGTCAAGAATTGCGTACAAAAAATCCTTTACGATGCTCCCCCAATACGTTATACTTATCTCAAAGCGATTAGGAGCAGCCCGTTCCCGCCAAGGAACGCTAAAACTTCAGGCTGATATGATAACGAAAGACAGGGGGACTACTCTTGAAATCCTTACATCACCAGAAATTTACCTCCAACGGCCCGGTGTCCGTGCATCCCATGGGAAAAATTGCCGGTTATCCGGTACGCCCGGGAATGTTTGATAAGCCGGGAGCTTTCGCGCTCCCTGTAGGCGTGAATTTTACCATTCATACTCACTGCGGCACATCCTGTGAGCTGCTGCTGTTCCACAGAGGCGAGGAAGAGCCTTATGCCGTGCTTCCTTTTCCCGAAGAATATAAAATCGGGGATGTATATTCCATGATCGTGTTCGGTCTGGAGATTGAAGACTTTGAATATGCATATCGTGTTGACGGTCCGTATGATCCTCAAAACGGTCTTATCTTTGATAAAAAAGCAATACTGTTAGACCCTTATGCCAAAGCCGTCGCCGGGCAGCGTATCTGGGGTGAGGAAAAAATAGGCAGCTATCATGCCAGAGTGGTAAAGGATACCTTTGACTGGGGTGATATGCCGCAATCTAAGCAGCAGCTGAGCGACCTGGTCATCTATGAACTGCATGTCAGGGGATTTACAAAGCACAGTTCTTCCGGGGTGGGTCATCCCGGCACTTTTGAAGGGCTTCGCGAAAAGATTCCTTATCTGAAAGAACTGGGGATCAACGCAGTCGAGCTGATGCCGATTTTCGAATTTGATGAAACGGTGAATTCCAGGGAAGTGGATGGGCAAAAGCTGTTGGAGTACTGGGGCTATAATACAGTGGGGTTCTTCGCTCCCAACACCAGCTACACTTCCTCAACAGAGCATAATCAGGAGGGAACCGAACTAAAAAAACTCATTCGTGACTTGCACAATAATGGAATCGAGGTCATTCTCGATGTAGTATTCAACCACACGGCAGAAGGCAACGAGTATGGACGAACATTCTCTTTTAAAGGACTGGATAATCAGATTTATTACATGCTGACTCCCGATGGTCATTATTACAATTTCAGCGGCTGCGGCAATACGCTGAACTGTAATCACCCTATTGTCCGCCAGATGATTCTGGAATGTCTGCGGCATTGGACGGTGAATTACCGCATTGATGGATTTCGTTTTGACCTTGCCAGCATTCTTGGGCGAAATGTTGACGGATCTCCCATGAACAATCCGCCTCTGTTAAAATCTCTGGCTTACGACCCTCTGCTCAGCAATGTAAAGCTGATTGCGGAGGCCTGGGACGCAGGCGGATTGTATCAGGTAGGTAACTTTCCAGCCAGTAAGCGCTGGGCGGAATGGAACGGCCGATACCGTGACTGCATCAGAGGCTTTTTAAAGGGTGAGAACTGGGAATTCTGGAACGCAGCATGGAGTATTGCCGGTTCCGGCGATTTGTACGGTGGTTTCTTTGGAGATAATAACAACAATTACGCAGGCTACAATTCCTGTGTCAATTTCCTGACCTGCCACGATGGTTTTACCTTATATGATCTGTATTCCTATAATGAAAAGCACAACGAAGCCAACGGCTGGAACAATACTGACGGAGCCAATGATAACAGAAGCTGGAACTGTGGTGCGGAAGGAGAGACTGATGACCGGGAGGTACTGAATCTGCGCTATCGGATGATCCGCAATGCCTGCGCAGTCCTGATGTGCAGCCGTGGAACTCCTATGTTTCTGGCGGGAGATGAATTTGGTAATTCCCAGAGCGGCAACAATAACTGCTACTGTCAGGATAATGAAATGTCCTGGCTGGACTGGAGTCTGCTTCAGAAGAATCGGGATTTGTTTGAATTTTTCAAATTCATGATCGCTTATCGACAGAAACATCCTGTCATCCGCCGAAAGCTGCCCGATGCGGTCTGTGGCTTGGAGCCTCTCCATACCCACGATGCGGATGCCTCTATAACAAATCAGCCGGAAAATACCAGATTCCTGGGTGTCAGCTTTGCAGGATACGATAAAGAAAAGGGAAAAGATGATCTGGTATATGTGGCTGTGAATACCCACTGGGAGGAAGTTACCATTACGCTTCCTAATCTGCACAAAAGAGCTTTCTGGTATTTGAGTGTCAATACCACTGGGGACGAGCATGGGCGGTACTGCTATCCTGAAGGTGAAGAAGTGCGGATTGATGGGACTTTTGTTATGAAACCCCGGTCGGTTGCAGTATTTACCGGGCAGTGACTTTATGTGCCGACACATACAGTTTTAGGCAAGTTAATTTATTTTCAAGAAAGAGGGACTATTATGGAATTTCTCAGATTTTTGGAAAATCTCCGCACACCGTTGGGAGATACGTTTTTCTCCCTGATTACTCATTTGGGAGAAGAAACACTCTTTATTATTGTAGGACTTCTGTTTTTCTGGTGCATTAATAAGAAGCAGGGATATTATATTCTTTCCGTGGGTTTTTTAGGCACTGTGATCAATCAGTTTTTGAAGCTTTTATTCCGAATTCCCCGTCCATGGGTTCAGGATCCTGATTTTACCATTGTGGAAAGTGCCAGAGCCGAAGCTACGGGATACTCATTCCCAAGCGGCCACACTCAGAGTGCGGTCGGCGTATTCGGAAGTATTGCGCGTATCCGTAAGCAGAAACTTACGCGCATTTTATGTATTGCAGCCTGCCTGCTGGTTCCCCTGTCACGTATGTACTTAGGCGTGCATACGCCGCTTGATGTAGGTGTCTCCCTTATTATTGCGATTGTTTTCATTTTTGTGCTGTACCCTGCAGTAGAATGGGCGCTGAAAGAGCCAAGGCATATGCGCATTTATCTTGCTGTTATGACGATGCTTTCCCTCTTCTTCCTTTTGTTTGTGCTCCTTTACAATTTTCCTGTGGATATTGATCCTGATAATTATGCCAGCGGTGTAAAGAATGCCTATAAGATCCTGGGTTGTGTCCTCGGGCTCTGGCTTGCTTTTGAGATAGACGTTCGGTACATACACTTTGATACCAAAGGAACCTGGTGGGTTCAGGTATTAAAACTTGTGATCGGCTTGATTCCTTTGCTTGCAATCAAATCAGGACTGAAGGCACCTCTTTACAGCTTGTGCAATGGCAACTATGCAGCTGATGGAATCCGGTATTTCCTGATAACTGCTTTTGCGGGAGGTATCTGGCCTATGACTTTTAGGTTCTTCAGGAAATTGGAGAAATAAGAGATTCAAAGAAGCAGCAGTCGCGATCAACTGTACGACTGCTGCTTTCTATTTGCCTTATTCCGCCATAATCTATTGCTCCATCTGTCTGCCAAGGAAACCTGCTGCCGAAAGAATAAGCTTCTGCTCCACTTCGCCCATTCTGCTCTTATTGTCACTTTCCAGAAGTACAACGGCTCCGATGACATCCCCCTCACAGATAATAGGGGCGATTGCCTGATGCTGATATTCTTCAGTCTGCTCTTCACTGATTGTGATAAAGCTGCGGTCACCTTTTGTTGCAAGAATGGTATCCCGGTTACCGATTTTCTCTTCCAGCTGCTTGCTGATAGACTTACCAAGCAAGCCCTTGTATCCTCCGGCAACTGCGATGAATTGGTCACGGTCTGCAATCAGTGCTGCATGACCGGATACCTGAGCCAGACTCTCTGCATATTGTTTTGCAAAGGTGGTCATCTCACCGATGGGAGAATATTTTTTTAAGATAATTTCGCCTTCTCTGTCGGTAAAGATTTCCAAGGGGTCACTTTCCCGAATGCGGAGCGTGCGGCGGATTTCTTTTGGGATTACGATACGGCCAAGGTCATCTATTCTTCTAACAATTCCTGTTGCTTTCATATAAAATTTCCTCCATTTACTGTACTTTCCATTTCTGGCAGTAGTATCTGTAAATGGAGGGGAATTATACGTTTTTTGTTTTTTGTAAACAAAATATTTTTGAGAGTCCACTTTTTTATTCCACAATACCCGCTGCGTGTGCACCGCCGAAGTCGCCCTTTTTGTCGACAAAACTCAAAGAACTTTTGTTGCTCTGAAAGGTTCTCCAATTTCATCAAAAATGATTGCACATGCTGAACCACCAATCAGTACATAATTGTTATCATAAGCTGAAAAAAATTCTCTAAATTTATTTAATCCGTTAATGCTAATCATAATAACTCCTCCAGTAATTCCTCTAATGCGATCTGGATTCTTTCATCATCACTATCTTTAAGTTGAGCATATAAAGATATAATATCAATATAATGAGATGTACTTAAAAAACTGGGATTATATTTAAATTGCTCTATAACCAAATAATGTTCTGATACTATATCATATTTATTAATAAAACATTCTTTATCCATGTTTTTAATCTTTTCAGATGAAGATGCATAAAACCCTATACTTGCTTCATTTAAAGAGGTTCTTAATCTTGATAATGCAGTTTCGCCAGATATCAACAGACCTCTGTTATCTAATTTATAATTGGCATAAAATACCTTTTCGACAGGATTAAAAAGAAACTTTTTTCCTTTTTTCCAAAAATCCTCTCTATCAATTGTTTTATATATTTTTCTTGTGGCATTCCCTACGGTATAAAGTAACTCACGACTAACCAGCTCCGCCAGTGCACGATTAAATGTAATTTTTGAATATGGTATTTCTGCCGCCAATCGTGGTGCATTTGTTTCCTTAATATTATTTAATAAAAGGTAAATATAGGTTACCTGCGCAGCTATAGAAAATTCTTCCGCATATTCTTTTTGGAGTATTTCCTTCTCACTCAAGTTAATCATTACATTCGGAATATATATTTGATTATCCGGTTGAATAAATGGAATTTGATTTCTAATTAAAACATTCCTTTGGGAAAGACGTAAACTTTCAAAAACAAAAATCGGCAATGAGTCTGAATAACTATATATTTGCTTCATTTGCTTTTTTAGTTGATTCATATTAATATCCTGTTTTTTTATTGATTTTACTAAAACATACGATTGTTTATCATTAGACAATTTTATAAAATGAAATTGGTAACGTTCGGTCATATACATTGGAAGCGCATTACAAAACTTACTATATTCAGTCTTAAAAGCAGTCCCAAATACTTGTCTTAAATAATTAATTGTATTTTCCATAAACCCACCCCCTTATTGCATCAGGTAGTGTCAAGTCTGACACCCCGTTTTTTATTAAAAACCTTATATTTTCAAGGAATTCATCACTTTTCTCAAATAAAAAAGCAATGACCCCCTTTTTTAGTGTATAATGTAAGTGACCAAACTCAACAAAATACCAAAA
>JAFTVH010000124.1 GCA_017465845.1 Lachnospiraceae bacterium
AAACTGTCATCCTGAACCATTCCTGCGTATCCGTATAAAAGCACTGCCGGAACAGCTATCATCAGCAGACGCGCAACAAGACGCTTCCCGGTTGTTACCTTCACACTTTTCGCAATCTTCATGCGGCTCTCCAGCACCAGCAGAATCACAAATCCAAGCAGCACCAGCACTGTATCTTTCTCCGGTGTATAATCGAAATTATCTGCCACACTGGCCGCCGTAGACAATGAAAAAATATCCCAGGGCATAATCGGTGCCGACCTGAATTTCAACACGTAATAATTCACCAGACCGACCACCATAAAGAACCCGCTCTGAACCATTAGTGCAGCCCGAATCCGCCCGAACAGCCCCGCAAGCATCACTGCCATCAGCTCATAAAACACAATATTCAGAACCTGCACCTTCGGTTTCATATTAACAATCGGATTATGCGTATACAAATCAAACAGATAAAAAGTAATAACCGGACACACCACCAGTGCCACCCTGGCCCTGGCAACCGCCACCTTCTCCTTATCCGCCAAAAAACCTCTTATCTTCAACCAAATCCATGCAAGCGCCCCCACGCCTACTCGATTATGCAACCCTTTCTTCGTACTTATACTCATCTCATGATCCATCCTTTCAACACACAACATTTTATTACAAAGTACACCAAATAACAATTTCCTTTTTGCACACATTTTACATAATCAGGCCCCGATTTTTACTTATTTCTTACAAACCCATCGGAGCGGGCCTTACCCGTCCCGGGCAGCCCGTCACTTTATTTCGTACTTCCCCACTTCTTTCAGGCGCACCATTGCCCTGGCTAACGATGCTCTGGATACATGGTACTCCTGTATGCTCTGGTTCTGTCTCATCTGTTCCTTTGCCCTATCGTAAGCCTCTTGGGCCCGGACAGCATCGATATCCTCCGGCCTCTCCGCCGTATCCACCAATACTGTTACACGGTTGTTGGCAATGTGGGCAAAGCCGATTCCCACCACCACTTTCTGCCATTCCTCCTGTTCATCCACTTTAAAGCGAAGTTCCCCCTCCTTCGTAGCCACCACCATATTTTCATGATGGGACATAATGGCCTGTTCTCCGTCAAGGGCAGGCACAATGACGATACCGCATTTTCCGTCGTAAAACACTTTATTACTGGCAATAATCTTAAGGCTGAACGTATTCATAGACCTATTCTCCCATCATCCAGTGAGCCTTCTCAACGGCTTCTTCAATAGTACCCACATTGAAGAACGCTCCTTCCGGATATTCATCCATATCTCCGTTGATGATAGCCTGAAATCCACGTATGGTATCCTTTACAGGTACATATTTTCCCTCAACACCTGTAAAATTCTCAGCCACATGAAAAGGCTGTGAGAGAAATCTCTGAATCTTTCTGGCGCGGTACACGGTAATCTTATCCTCTTCGGAAAGTTCTTCCATGCCCAAAATAGCTATGATATCCTGCAGCTCTTTATATTTCTGAAGCATGGACTGGACAGCTCTGGCTGTCTCGTAATGTTCCTTTCCCACCACATCCTCTTCCAGGATACGGGAGCTGGATTCCAGCGGATCAACAGCCGGATAAATGCCCTGCTCCACGATTTTCCTGGAAAGTACGGTGGTGGCATCCAGATGGGCAAAGGTTGTGGCAGGTGCCGGGTCGGTCAGATCATCCGCCGGTACATAGACTGCCTGCACGGAGGTGACGCTTCCTTTCTTGGTAGAAGCAATTCTTTCTTGTAATTCTCCCATTTCCGTAGCCAGCGTAGGCTGATATCCTACTGCGGAAGGCATTCTTCCCAAAAGCGCAGAGACTTCACTTCCTGCCTGCACGAAACGGAAGATATTATCAATGAAAAGAAGTACGTTCTGATGCTCTTCATCCCTGAAATATTCAGCCATGGTAAGCCCTGTCTCGGCCACACGCATACGCGCTCCGGGGGGCTCATTCATCTGTCCGAAGACCAGTGCAGTCTTTTCCAAAACTCCTGATTCCTTCATCTCGCTCCAAAGATCATTTCCTTCACGAGACCGCTCTCCTACTCCGGTGAAAATAGAGTATCCGCCATGCTCTGTGGCAATATTGCGGATCAGCTCCTGAATCAGGACTGTTTTACCCACACCTGCACCGCCGAACAAGCCGATTTTACCGCCTTTTGCATAAGGCGCCAGCAAGTCGATGACTTTGATTCCTGTTTCCAGCATCTCCACTACGGAACTCTGGTCTTCGAAAGTAGGCGACTCTCTGTGTATGCCCCAGTGGGGTTCCTTTTCCAGACTATCCCCATGATCCAGCGTCTCTCCAAGTACATTAAACAGTCTTCCCAATGTACTTTTGCCTACCGGTACCTGAATTCCCTTACCGGTAGCTGTGACCTCCATATCTCTGCACAATCCGTCACTGGAAGACAGCATGATACAGCGTACCGTATTGTCGCCGATATGCTGTGCCACTTCCATAACACATCGTTTGCCCTCATTCATAACTTCCAGGGCATCTTTGATATAAGGAAGGTCGTTATTTTCAAATGTTACGTCTACAACAGGTCCCATGACCTGTACAATTTTACCTTTCTTCATATGCTCCCTCATTTCTGCAAGACAGGCTTTGCCTTCTTCGCTTTCTGAGCTTTGGCACCGGCTATGACCTCGGTGATTTCCTGCGTAATCAGGGCCTGGCGGATACGATTATATTGGATGGAAAGCTCATGGATCATGGCTGAAGCGTTCTTGTTAGCCGCTTCCATAGCCATCATTCTGGCATTCTGCTCACTGCAGAAGGACTCAACAAGTGCACCATAGATATAACCCATGACGCTGTCAGGCACAATATTGTCAAGAACCGCCTGTGGACTTGGCTTCATGACCAGTTCTTCCTTTCCCATGCCCGCAAGCTGTGCCTCCTTTGGCATAAAATCTTCTGCCACAAGGGGAAGCAGATGCAACATCTGTGCTTCTGTCGTCACACCATTTTTCATAACAGTATAAATCAGATGGACATCATCCAACTCACCCTCCCGGAACTGTTCCAAAATCGTCTCACTGATGATGCGTGCCCTGTGTAAAGTAGGATTCTGCGCTGTATATCGGAACTGCTCTGCCACAGGAATTCCTCTGGCGGCAAAATATTGTCTCCCCAGTTCTCCTACCACAAACAGTTTGAATCTGCCACCCCAATCCATCTGCTCCTGCGCCATTTTCAGGACATTGTGATTGTAGGAACCGGCCAGTCCCTTATCCGCGGTAACCACGATAAACCCGTGAACACGGTCTTTGGAATCTTTTTGTTCCCGATGGTCAAAATACTGATTATACTCCTTGATATCCGACTGGGGCAGGTGACGCAGGATTCTGGCAATCATGGATTGAAGCGTATAAAAGTAGCTTTCTGTCTCCTCCAGATTCTTGCGTGCTTTCCTGAGCTTATTGGAGGAAATCATGTACATGGCATTGGTAATCTTCATGGTATCTTGAATGCTTTTCATCCGGTTTTGAATCTCTCTAGTGTTTGCCATGGATGCTCCCCTTCCCTTTACTGATACTGTTCTCTGAATTCTTCGGCTGCTTTCACAATCTTTGCCGCCATTTCTTCTTCCAGTGTCTTTTTCGTCTCTATCTGTTTCCCGATTTCCGGATGCACGCTGTCTATATATTCCAGCATCTTCATCTGGAAATCCTTTACCCGTTTTACGGGTATATCAATCATTACTCCGGCATTTGCCACGCATAATGTAATGACCTGCTCATGCAGAGATAACGGTCTGCATAAAGGCTGCTTCAACAGTTCCATCAGTACTTTACCGTGAGCCAGCTGCTGTCTGGTAGTATTATCCAAGTCCGAAGCAAACTGGGTGAACACTTCCATTTCCCTAAACTGTGCCAGATCGATACGGATACTTCCTGCCGCTTTCTTCATGGCTTTCGTCTGAGCCGCACCACCTACACGCGACACGGACAGCCCCACATTAACCGCCGGGCGCATCCCCTCGAAGAACAGGTTGCTTTCCAGGAAAATCTGACCGTCTGTAATGGAAATAACGTTAGTCGGTATATAGGCCGACACATCACCTGCCTGAGTTTCTATGATAGGCAGTGCCGTTATAGAACCGCCGCCCTTCTCTGTGCTCAGTCTGGCAGAACGTTCAAGCAGCCTGGAATGCAGGTAAAATACATCTCCCGGAAATGCCTCACGGCCCGGTGATCGTTCCAGAAGCAGGGACAGGGCACGATAAGCCACTGCATGCTTGGAAAGATCATCATAAACAATCAGTACATCCTTTCCCTGATACATAAAGTATTCTGCCAGGGCTGTGCCGGAATAAGGCGCAATATACTGAAGCGGTGCGGGGTCGCCGGCTGTAGCTGATACGATGATGGTATAATCCATTGCATCGTTCTTTTTCAGAATATTCACCAGTTTGGCTATAGTGGAAGCCTTCTGCCCGATAGCTACATAGATGCAGACAACATCTTTTCCTTTCTGATTCAAAATGGTATCCACGGCGATAGAAGTCTTACCGGTCTGTCTGTCACCGATGATCAGTTCACGCTGCCCACGTCCAATGGGGAACATGGAATCAATGGCAAGAATCCCTGTTTCCAGAGGTACACCTACGGATTTACGGTCTACGATTGAAGGGGCAGCCTCCTCAATGGGACGGTAACCTTCTTCTTTGATAGGACCTTGTCCGTCAATTGGGGCCCCCAATGCATCAACGATCCTTCCTTTATAGCCCTCTCCTACCGGAATACCTGCTCTCTTACCGGTCCGTACCACTCTGCTTCCTTCCCGGATTTCATTCTCTCTACCAAAAAGGA
Source organism: Lachnospiraceae bacterium (assembly GCA_017465845.1). Classification (GTDB taxonomy): domain Bacteria; phylum Bacillota; class Clostridia; order Lachnospirales; family Lachnospiraceae; genus Acetatifactor. Next base: position 4,819 of record JAFTVH010000124.1, read on the forward strand.
TACATCCGATGGCATCTCTTCTGATATCCTGTACCATGCCCTTGACACCACTGTCAAAAAGCACAATCTCACCGTACATGGCATGATCGATTCCTTCCACATTGGCAATGCCGTCACCAACCCAGATGACAGAACCCACTTCCTTATCCTGGGCCTCAAGCTCGAATGCTTCTATTTCACTCCGCAAAATATCGATAATGCCTTCCGTACCCCCACCTTGGGCACTATTTGCCTTGGAAAGCCGTTCTTTCAACTGGCGGATACGTCCCTGAGTGCTCCAGTCCACCACATCATTTCCCACCTGCAGTTTGAACCCGCTGCCGAGAGAGGGATCTTCTGTCATCGTCAGTTCAAATTGATCACTGCCATACTTTTCCGCAATGTAAGAACGGATTCCTGCAATCTGCGATTCATCCGGTGGGGTCACAAAAGTAAGCTTTACATCCATCACTTATCTCTCCGATCCGCCTGTTTTTGCAAGAAATTGATTATAGAGTGCTTCGTCTTCCTTCTCGCCGGCTTTGGAAGCTACCAGCTTGGCTGCAGCAGCCACAACCAGATCTGCGATCTGATACTGTGCCTGTTCCATACGCTTTTCCTGCTCCCTGTCGGCAAGTGTCCTGGCATCAGCCAGAATCTTATCAGCCTCTGTTTTTGCCTCGGTTACCCTACGCTGATATTCTTCCTCAGCTTTCCCTCTGGCCTCCTTCAGAGTTTGATTTCTTTGCTCTTCGATGCCGTTCATGGCTGCCTTGACCTGTTCCTCTAGCTGTCTTGCTTTCTCCTCAGCCGCCCGGGCCTCTGCATATTGCTTATCGATCTCCTCCTGTCTGGCCGCCAGTATTTTATTCACAGGCTTTAACAGGAACTTCTTTACGATCACCAAAATAATCAATATATTAATGATTGTCCATAACAAATTCAAATCAATTCTTAACATAAGCCCATCCCTCCTTTATTTCAGGAAGAAGATGATCAATACTGCAATAACAAAACCATAGATGGCTGTTGCCTCTGCCAGCGCTCCACCCAAAAGCAATATTTTGGTAATCTTACCTTCTGCTTCCGGCTGTCTTGCCACTGCTTCGGTTGCCTTACTGGTGGCAATTCCGATACCGACTCCTGCTCCTACACATGCCAATGCTGCAATACCTGCTCCAATTGCTACTACGCTCATAAAATCCTCCGTTTCTGCCGCTGATGCGGCCTGCAAAGTTTATCAAGATCCGTTTCACTGTTTACTCAATCGCTTCTTTCACAAACAGTGATGTCAAAAATACAAATACATACGCCTGAATCAGCCCATCAAATACATCAAAGTAAAAGCTGAACGGAATTGGCACTACCACAGGTATCAGCAGTTTGATCAATTCCATAATAACATAGGCTCCCAGTACATTACCGAACAATCGCATGCAAAGAGATAGCGGTTTAATAAATACTTCCAGAATATTGATCGGTGTCACGATGGCAATGGGCTGCGTAAAGCTTTTGAGCCACCCCTTCACACCTTTTTTGTGTATTCCTGCATATTCTATGAGAATAATACTCATAATTGCCAGCGCCGCTGTCACATTCATATCTTTGGTGGGCGGTTTCATACCAAACAGACCTATGACATTAGAGATTCCAATATAAATCAGCACGCTGATCAGATACGGAACATATCGTTTTCCCTCTTCTCCTACCATGCCTGACACGAATTTATCGAGCCAGGTAACAATGCTTTCCGCCACAAGCTGACGCTTGCTTTCCGGATGCACCTTCAGGTTTCCGGTAAGAATAACCGATACCAGCAGGATAAATGCCATAATCACCCAGGTAATCACAACTGATTCCGCAATCTCCAGATCTCCCAGACCGGTATGAATGGTAAAAGCAGTCTCACAGTTCAGCTCTTCCAGGAGGCTTTCTGCCAGTTCATCCATATTTCCACTTCCTTTCTTTTCAGGAACCATTCAGGTTCCTTCCTTCTTTATATGTAAAAACAATTAAGGCAAAGCCGCCTCTGGGTATACTATGTCCCATAATGGCGTCTTTGCCTTAATTTGTTTGTATTTTACTATCTTTTATGGTAAAATGAAAGATGCAAATTGCCGATTTTAAATGGTTCAATTTACAGAAACTATGGCATATATTAATAAGAATAATTCGATGTTAAGAAGGCGTTAAAACATGAAAATTGCAATAGTCGGACGAAAAAAGGACACTTTCCGCTACGAAAAATACTTTTCAGCCATACCTGCACATACTTTTACAACCCTTTCCCTTGGGGAATTGGATGGCTGTGATGCTGTGATTTTGCCGGGCGGCGGCGATATTACTCCGGCTTTTTTCGGCGAACTCAACAAAGGTTCCAATGATATTGATACCGAACTGGATATTCTTCAGATTCAGACGGTAGATTTCTGCATCCGCTACCAGCTTCCTTTGCTGGGCATCTGTAAAGGGATGCAGGTAATCAACGTTGCTTTGGGGGGTACCCTTATTCAAGACCTTCCAAGTGCCGATATGCACAAGCATATTGGCCGGGATCAGCACCATATCACCACGATTGCTCCCGGTTCTTTTCTTTATGAATTGTATGGCAAAGAAATGGTTGTAAACAGTGCTCATCACCAGGGCGTTGGAAAATTAGGCCGACAGCTTATCCCTATTCAGTGGTGTCCTAATGACCATTGTGTGGAAGCTATCGTTCATGAGACGCTGCCTATCATCGGAGTTCAGTGGCATCCCGAACGTCTTGGTAATGCTTATCTTCCGCCGGACGAAGTGCCTGTTCAACAGGTGGTTCTTCAGCCCGAAGCGGGTTCCCATTCCCTTGATGCATCCCGCCTGAATACAGCATCCCTGCGTCAGGATTCTGAATCTCTGCGCTCTTATTTTGTCTCTTTAATAAAGACTTCCTTCGTAAAGGCTTCTTCATAGGCCTTTTCTTTGCTTTCAGCTTCTTTTTAGGCTTATCTCTCCACTCCCGGCGGATGCGTTCTCCCATGATATCAAACAGAGATCTGACGATAGCCTTGAGCATTTCCATGGTCTTATCGTCTACTTCTTTCAAAGCTTCCCGAATACCTGTCAGGCTCTTCCTCCAATTGGATGCAAAGGTAATCAAGTCTTCCGCCTGAGAAGCAGAGATCACCTGATAAAAGGTATCTACGAATGTCCGAAGCTGTTTTTCATCCAGGGACAGTATCCATTCATTTATGGCTTCATCCATGAACCGCCTGCTCTCATAGATATCTCCGGCATCCACAAACTGCCCGTCCTTTACCACCCAGGTGAACGGATTGTGCTGCGCCAGACCGAAGGTCTTGCTTTCTATTGTCTTGTAATGGATATCTTTTTCAAAAAGCATCCCCACCACAGAAGAATGCGGCATAATTTTTACTACTCTTTCAGCAATTTCTTCATATTTACAGCCGGTCAGGACTTCCGGTCGAAAACCGGGACCATCCATGCTGTAGATTTTCCGAATCCGCTTCTTGACTGTGGGTAGACATTTCATGGCAGCATAAACTGCCAGATTGCCCCCCTTGGAATGTCCTCCCAGATAAAGCGGGTTCCTCAATTTTCCTGCAACCATATTCAGGTATTTCACGCTGTAAGCCTGCCCCGGAACCAGATCCAAGAAAGCCATGTTGAAATCCTCTTTCCAGCCTATGATGGTCTCATCTGTGCCTCTATAAGCAATATACAGAGAACCATCCTCCAACAGAAAAGTCACCGCAGAAAACTGTGTTTCCCATTCCTTTTCAATGATGTTGATATAGCAATTTAAACGCAGTTTTGCATACCTCCTGCTGTGCAGCACAGCCTCGAACAAAGCCCGATTGGATTTCTCATAACGCTCATCTGCATACAGTTTTTCATAATCTGCATGTATACTGATGTCCTTAAGTGTCACAGACGCCTTGTTTTCCCGGATGCCTGGCACCAGTCCGTCAAATTTCAAATAGGCTAGCTGACACAAAACAAGACTGTCTACATCATTCATAGGAAATTCTTCCCATGTCAAGTCTCCGTATTCTTTTACATAATCAATAATCGTTCCTGCCATCTATCTGCTCCTGCCCTAATATCGCACCATACCTTTTATAGGTTAATCTTACCACAAGCGCCTCTTTTATTACATTAACAAATAATTAATATTTATTAATTTTACATTATGTAAATTGATTGCTTTTCTTTCTTTTTGGAGATATAATATATGTATTATCAGACTATATATTCCGTATATAACTTTATTGTTCAGGCATTTTCAAAAATTCAGATAAATCAGGCCGCGCAAACTATGTCCGGCATATTGTAAGGAGGAACACATGGCAACAATTCGCATTGTAGCAGATTCCAGCTGTGATCTGTCAGCGGAATTAAAAGAAAGAAATCAGATTGCTACCATTCCACTCTGCATTATTATGGAGGAGGAAACCTACTTTGACGGAGAAAGCATTACACCTGACCAGATTTATCTCTGGTCCGATGTCAACAAGCTCACCCCCAAAACCGCCGCAGTACCTTACGACAAGGCTGTGGAAGTATTGGAGCCATTCATGAAGGATGGCGATGAAATCATATACATCGGTCTTTCTGAGCAGATGAGCACTACCTGTAACATTATTCGGCTGATTGCCAGTGATTACAATTATGATAAGCTTCACGTCATCGATTCCATGAGCCTGTCCACAGGCATCGGGGTTCAACTTTTATATGCCGCTCAATTGGTAAGGGAAGGGAAATCCGTTTCTGAGATTATAGAACTGGTGGAAAACAGGCGCAGTAAGGTACGTGCCAGCTTTGTAGTAGAGACACTGACCTATCTTGCCAGAGGCGGACGCTGCAAACCTGTCACCGCACTTTTGGGCAATACGCTGAAGCTGAAGCCTCAGATTGTAGTAGAACGGGGAGCCATGGGCGTCTCCCGCAAATACCGGGGCAAACAATCTTCTGTTATCTTGAAATATGTCAGGGATCTTGAGGACTCTCTGCTGCATGCAGACCCCACCTGCGTATTTATTACGCACTCGGGATGCGAGGATGAACTATTGGAAGAAGTTCAGGCTTATCTGAAAAGTTTGAATCACTTTGAAAATATTTATACCACCAGGGCAGGGGGCTCAATTTCCTGCCACTGTGGGCCCGGAACCTTGGGGGTTTTGTTCTACGCGGATTAACGCAAACTTTGACTAAGAGCTATCCGCCAAATGCAAAACTCAGCGCTGCGCGCTTCAAACATGCTGCATTTGGCGGATGAAAGCTTACTGGCACAGCTGGGCTACTACCTCATTGATTACTTTTCCATCGGCTTTTCCTTTTAAGGCTGCCATGACTGCTTTCATGATCTGGCCTTTGTTTTTGGTGGCTACAACGTCCGCGAATTCTTTTTCGATGTAGGCTTTTACTTCTTCAGCAGACATGAGCTTGGGAGCGTATTCGGCAATTACCTCGTAATTGGCCTGGTATTCGGCTTTGAGTTCTGTTCTTTCTGCAGGGCAGGTGTCGATCTGCTCTTTGGCGGTTTTCAGTTCCTTTAAGATTACCTTGTCTACCAGGGCTGCGGGTACGTCATCTCTGCATCCCTCATCGATTGCAGCTTTCTTTACTGCTGCCACCAGATTGGAGATGGATGCCTTTCTGGCCTTATCTCCCGATTTCATTGCTGCTACCATGTCTTTTCTTAACTGTTCTAATTCCATTTCTTTATCCTCCATTTTATTCATTTCTAATAATTCATTTCTTATGCAGGAATCTCAAGCCTGTTGCTTTGTCCATTCCTTTTCACGTACGAATGCTCCTGCATTACGTGCCAGACCGAACCGCTTTACAAACCAATCGCACTTGCACAGAAAAAGATAATAAATATTCAGTCCGCAGCCATTTAAGGTTTCAAAGTTGCCCTGCCCCTTGGAAATGATAATATCGGCTTCGTTTATCGCAGCCAGCGTCTCTGCATTTATGCAGTTTAGCTGAGTCCCTGCAACATCTGAACCGTTTTCCAGAACCCAGATAATCTCTGTGAGTCCGGTCTCTTCGGCATCCGTCATTGTCACATCATTTAAGACTTCCTGACCGCGCACGATGACGGCGATATCCAGTTCAGGATACTGTTCCTTAAGGCACTCAATCGCAAGCTTATCCAATACCACTTCTCCGCAATTGTCCACCAGATAGACAAGTGTGGAAGCAGTTTTAAGCTCCCGTAAAAGCAATTTGTAAACACGTTCCTCCACCATATCAGCCTCCGCGGACTGAATCATCTTCTCCAAGATCTTAGTATCTACCTCATGCATTGCTCCAAAGTCGATATAGTTCCCGATTCTGGCAAAGGTCAAAGCATAGCGAAGCGGGTCTTTACTTGTGTGAATGATTTCTCTGATCTGATGCTCTTTTTCAAGCATCATCTGATTAAAACGATGCTTGATTTCTGCAAAATCTTCTGTGTCTCCGAAGTATTCCCGATATTTTCGGCGCATCTGTGCTACAAGGTAAGGCGCTGATGCTTCCTCATCACTTTCTGCAATAATACGGAGCACTTCTTTCATATAGCGCGATTTGATGTCCTCTTCTGCAAACTGCCTGATTCTCTCCTCCTGTCTTTCCACAAGACAACGGATACAGGAAGCACTAATCTTCATGTTGTCCTCCAATCTCCACTCACATAATACTTGTCAGTCTAATCAGTCAATTACAACAATACTCTCGATGACCGGTCGATTCTCCTGCGGTACAATACCATTCGCATCCTGACCGGTAGTGTTCTCACAGATATCATCCACAATATCCATCCCGTCGGTCACGTGGCCGAAAGCTGCATAATCTCCATCCAGCCCGGTATAATCCTGATGCACGATAAAGAACTGGGAGCTTGCACTGTCCTTTGCCTGGGAACGAGCCATGGAAATGGTTCCTCTGGTATGGGAAATGGAATTCTCCACACCGTTACCGGAAAATTCGCCTTTGATCTTCTCATCAGAACCACCGGTACCATCACCTTTCGGATCACCGCCCTGCATCATAAATCCTTCGATGATACGATGGAAAGTCAATCCATCATAAAAGCCCTCTTTGGCCAAATTAACAAAATTAGTCACGGTAATAGGCGCCACATCTGCATCCAGTTCTACCGAAATCGTTCCCTTGTCTTTGATATTGATTTCTACGTGGTGCTTGCCGGTCAGAAGTTCCTCTTTGGTTTCTGTGTTCTTTTGTGCATCTTCACCGGCACAGCCTGCCAACATCATGACACACATTATTCCGGCCAGCAGTATGCTGACGAATCTCTTGATGCTTTTTCTGTTGCTCATTATATCTTTCCTTTCTGCCTTCTCCTTTAGCCCTTTTATCCTTATCGACCTTTGCATTTACCGGGCGACGCTTTTATGTTAACTCATTTATTGCTGAATGTCAATATGCAGTTACAGCTTGAATATCTGAACGGGTTACTATTGATACTGTTCACAGGCATTTTTGACATATACGCGTTTTTTGCGTTGTTATGGCCAAAATCTAGTCATCCAACACCAAAATAAGGGCTTTTCTGGTGTGCTTTGGACATATGCAAGATGCTCATCCTATGTAATCTCTTGACACCCGTACTTTTTCGTGCTATTGTATTTTTGTTCCATTTTATATTATTATAATAGAATTTTATTTCAAAGGAGAATAAAATGAAAACCAGAAAAAGTACGCTTATTTTTATCATCTGTTACCTTTCCTATACATCCATCTACATCGCCCGACTGAATCTTTCCATGGCTAGTCCGGGCTTAATCGATGCGCAGATCCTGGACACTGCCCAAGTCGGTATGATGGGCAGCATTTTCTCTATCGTCTATTCCATTGGCCGTCTGCTGAACGGGCAGCTGAGCGACCGCCTCTCTCCCTGGATCATGATTTCTATCGGTCTGATTCTTGCCGGAATCAGCAATATCTTCATCGGCTTTTTTCCGCCATTTGCCGGTATTTTGCTGCTTTGGGGCACCAATGCTTTTGCACAGTCCATGCTATGGAGCTCCATCCTGTGCACTATCGCAGAGCTTTATGATGAAGAGACTGCCAGAAAAAAGACCTCCTATATGGTTACATCCGTTGCAGTCGGAAATATTGCCGGTATCATTATCAATACTTTTATCATCAACCGGTTCGGACTTGCCTTCGCTTTCATCATCCCGGGCGGACTTACCTTATTGTTCAGTACTCTGGTCCTGCTCACCATGCGGAAAAAGAAAACCACGCAGGCTGCCGTCAGAAACCATATTTCCATGACCCGGTTATTACAAAACAAAAGCATACAGCTGTCTCTCACGCCGGCCATCCTTCACGGCACCATGAAAGACAATATCAGCTTGTGGATGACAGTCTATTTTGTGGATCGGTTCAATATCAATCTGAATCAATCTGCTTATTTCGTGCTTCTGATTCCCACGATGGGCTTTATCGGCAGAATGCTTTATCCTGCGTGTTATAAGCTCTGCAAAGGAGATGAGCATAAAGTCTCCTTTTATGCCTTTCTCTTATGTGCGGATGCAGCACTGATACTGGGCTTCGGAACCAATTCGCCGCTTTTTGCCGCTGTCTGCCTGAGCCTGATATATACTGCTGTATCGATCATCAACACGTCCTTCCTTTCCATTTATCCGATTCGCTTCGTACATACAGGCAATGTAGCCTCCGTCAGCGGTATCATGGATTTTGCCACCTATTTCGGTGCAGGAGTCAGCTCCCTTTTTTACGGATTTATCATAGAAAAAGCGGGCTACTCTCCTATGTATTTTTCATGGGCAGCGTTTTCCTTAATTTCCATCTTTTTCCTTAGAGTACTTTTTTCGGAAAAGCGGTAAAAAAATGTAATAAAAAGCTACCATTTCCGGGAATTTTATATTATAATAGGAATAAGGCCCTGTGTGTGGAAGGCACAGGACATAATCTTCCCAAGAGAAAGGAATCATGATATATGGAAAGAAAAGTAGGAACAATATCCAGAGGAATCCGTTGTCCGATCATCCGTGAAGGAGATGCTCTGGCCGATATCGTAGTGAATAGTGTACTGGAAGCTGCTGAAAGTGAAGGCTTTACCCTTCGTGACCGCGATGTTGTCGCATGTACTGAATCTATCGTTGCCCGCGCACAGGGTAACTATGCCAATATTTCTGCTATCGCAGAAGATGTTAAGACTAAGCTTGGCGGTGAGACCATCGGTGTCATCTTCCCTATCCTGTCCCGTAACCGTTTTGCCATCTGCTTAAGAGGTATTGCTATGGGAGCCAAGAAGGTCGTTCTCATGCTCTCCTATCCCAGTGATGAAGTAGGTAACGAGCTGGTAAGTCTGGACAAATTGGACGAAGCTGGCATCAATCCTTATTCCGACATCCTCACCCTGGAAAAATACCGCGAGCTGTTTGGTGAGAATAAGCATCCCTTTACCGGAGTAGATTATGTAGATTATTACAGCGGACTGATCAATGAGATGGGCGCTGAGGTAGAAGTTATCTTCGCAAACAACCCTAAAGCCATCCTCTCTTATACCAAGAATGTTCTGACCTGTGATATCCACACCCGTCAGCGTACAAAACGTATCCTGTTAGCTAACGGCGCAGAGCGTGTCTGCGGACTGGACGACATCCTTACTACTTCTGTAAACGGTAACGGCTTTAATGAAAGATATGGTCTGCTTGGCTCCAACAAATCCACTGAGAACACTGTAAAGCTGTTCCCAAGAGACTGCCAGCCTCTTGTAGATGAGATCCAGGCTAAGCTTCTTGAGAAGACAGGAAAGCATATCGAAGTTATGATATACGGTGATGGTGCATTCCGCGATCCCGTTGGAAAGATCTGGGAGCTGGCTGACCCTGTGGTATCTCCTGCTTATACTCCGGGTCTGGAAGGTACTCCTAATGAGCTGAAGCTGAAATATCTTGCTGACAATGATTTTGCTGATCTGTCCGGTGAAGCATTGAAGAAAGCTATCGAAGAGAAGATTAAGGACAAGGACGATAATCTGGTTGGCAACATGGCAAGCCAGGGAACTACCCCCAGACGTCTGACTGACCTGATCGGTTCCCTTTGCGACCTGACCTCCGGTTCCGGCGATAAGGGTACTCCTGTTATTCTGGTACAGGGTTACTTTGATAACTATACCAACTAAAACCGCGCGAAAGTCTGTGCTGTCAGTTACATCTGAAACAGATAAAATCCAGGGGCAAATCTCTATTATGATGATTTGACTCCCTGGATTTTTTATTTTGTCTTGGCTTTCTTCTCCATCCTCAATATAGGCTGCTTTTACCGTTCCTCTTACTTTCTTTGAGAAACATAAATTCCCGCTGCTATCAGTATAAAAGCTATCATATACTGTATCCTGAATATATCCTCTCCAAGCAACACCGCTCCGCAGATACTTGCAAATACCGGCTCTGCAAATTTGATAATAAACAACCTGGACAATTCTCCGTTCTTCACAATGGTAAACCAGATACAGTATCCAAAGATGGATGCCAGACAAATATACACCATTATCACAGACGAGCTGTTGATTGCAAATGTCATCCGGCCGCCCAGAGCTTTTCCGACCGACAGCAGCACAATTCCCCCGAACAGCTGAGAACATCCCGTTGCCGTAATCGGTTCCACCTTCTGAAATACTTTCTTACTGATCACATTAGAAAATACCGTACAGAAGGAAGCTGCAATAATCAGTGCATCTCCTATCTGAAATGCAACTCCCTCTGACGAAATATTGATTGCAATGATTCCCACGAAGCCCAGAATTACACCTGCCAGTTTTTTCACAGTCAGCCTGTCATCTTTGAAAAACAACGCAGAAAAGCACACATAAAAGAGTGTTCCTACTTGTTTTAAGATAGCAGTTTTAGAACTGTCTGTCAGCTGCAGTCCTGCATATGTAAAGCTGTAATGCAGGATAATCGCAAACAGCCCGGACAGAAGAATCGGCAGGATGGATTGTTTTACCGGCCGAAAACTCTCCTTATTCCGGAACAAACTGTACAGGCAGATAATGCCGCCACAGATAGTAAAACGCACACCTGCAAAAAACAATATGTCCCCCGTTGTTACGATTCCGTATGCCTGATAGCCAAGCTTAACAGCCGGAAAAAGCGATCCCCATAAAAACATTACCAGAAGCGCCGGACAGATCATTGCTCGCTTATTCATTTTACCACTGCTCGCCGTTTCCTTACTCATCACTTTCCTCACTCATCACTGCCCTCACATATCGTTAAAACCACTTTCCCTACATTCTCTCCTCTTTCCAGAACTCCATGGGCATCTGCTGCCTGCTCAATAGGGAATACTTTATAAATGGATGGCTTGATTGCCCCATTCTCAATCTTCGGCCAGACATTCTTTACAAGCTCGGACAGAATGTATGCTTTAAACTCAGGTGTCCTGTTACGCAGCATACTCCCCACAAGGTGCAGACCCTTAGTAAGAAGAGGACGCAGCATTACCGTTGTTTCAATACCTGCTAATGTGGAAATTACGATCCAGTAACCGCCCCGTGCCATATATGGAAGGCTCTTTCCCAGAGTTTCACCGCTGAGACAATCCATAGACACATTCACCGGATGCCCGGCTTTTTCTTCCTGTTCCAGAATAGCTGCTACGTCCTGCGTCGTAGAATTGATAATCAGATCTGCGCCAAGCGTTTTGATCTTCTCTGCTATTTCATCAGAGAGAACAGAGGTAATTACTCTTGCACCGAAAGCCTTTGCCATGGGAATGGCTACAGACGCAAGGCCGCTTGCTCCTGCCGGAATAAATGCAGTCTGCCCGGCTTCAAGATGCCCTTCTATAAACAGATTCAGATAGGAGGTCGCATATGCCTCCGGAAGCGAAGCTGCCTCCACCATAGAAAGCCCTTTGGGCACGGGCATCAGCATATCATACTTTACTGTCACATACTGAGCATATCCGCCACCGCCCAGTAATGCACATACTTTATCGCCAATCTTCCACTCGCTTTTTAACGCAGCAGCGCTGCCAACTTCTATGATCTCACCGGCAATCTCTAACCCCATCCATTCAGGGCAGCCCGCAGGAGAAGGATATTTTCCCTGTCTCTGCAAAAGATCGGCACGATTCAGCGCTGCTGCATGAATCTTCACCAGCACCTCTTCCGGTTTTATCTGAGGATTGGCTACCTCTGACCATACTAAATTTTTATTGTCGTCTACCAACATCGCCTTCATATTAATCTGTTCCTTCCCTTCTGTAAACTACCTGACCGTCAGATATGGTCAACACACACAGATATCCTTCCGTGCCATTTACATTATTACCTGCCTGGTCTGTCAGGTTATAGCATTCCTTTGCATAATCAAATACAGCTATATCTGCACATCTGCCGGCCTTCAAATATCCCCACTCCTTATCTTTACCCAGCGCTTTTGCCGGATTTGAAGTCACTGCCCTGAAAATGTCCTCTTCCTTCATTCCAAGTCTGCGCATGATGCTCATGCACATCGTCATACCATAAATGCCGCCTCTTATATACGCACTGCATCGGGTAATATCAGTACTTATGACATCCGGCAGAGCACCTGCTTCTATAGCTGCTTTCAGGATTCCAAAATCGGTATGTACATATCCGGCCATTCCTGCATCAATGATGACTCCACGCTCCTTCGCCTGTTCCAATGCCCTGAAATCATCATCTGCTACATTATTCATACCGCCATGGTATGCGTGAGAAAAAATATCCCCTTTCCCAAGCGTTTCCAACACTTGACTCATCGGTACCGGAGAGTTGCTGGAATGTACCATAACGATCAGATTTCTCGCATGAGCGTAATCACATATCTCCTTCAGTGGAGTAATATCCCTAACCTCAGACACATAGATATCAAAGTAAACCTTAACACCTACAGCCCTGTCTCCAAACAGAGAAAGCAACGCTTCTGCCTTTTCCAGTTCCGCATGATTATTCTTGATGGACATACTGACGAAGGCAAGTGCCTTCACCAGAAAAGTATCCATCAGTGCTTTGCCGCCCTTAGTCGCGCCTGCATCTGCCGCTGCCGTCACACCGAAAGGCAAACAGCTCATTTCCGCATGGATTCCATACTGATCAGAGGAAATCCCCAGCATATGGGTATGGATATCTACCAATCCCGCCGTAACGATTTTACCCCTGGCGTCATAGCAGAATTCCGGATGTGCTGCTTTCTCGGCAATCTCTGCACTCTCCCATGCAGTTCCCGTTTCTTTCATGGCTTGTATGATGCCATTATCCACAAAAATATCGCCCTGATGAAAATTTTCTCCATCCCAGATTCTGGCATTCGTTATCTTTATCCTTCCCATTTATCTGTCACCTCCTGTGATTTCATACAGAACCTTCTGTACAAGATAATCATGCTCATAGGTAAACGGATTTTCCTTTGTTCCCATAATATAATCATAAAAATCCTGCATCATTTCATCATAGCGGCAGTTCTTCGGCACATCGGATATCGCAACTGTTTCCTTCATATCCTCATAAGGATTGGTAGAAATTTTCGTATCCGCATAGGTCATGGTCAAAGTGTTTTCTAAAGGAACAATATTGATGGTTCCTTTACTCCCTGATACCATAAGCTGCCTTCTTCCCCAGCCATTTACCTCCACAGAGGATACGTAAATCCTTGCCAGAGCCTTTTCATACTCCAGTACCGCCAGATTATTATCTGCAAAGTCCACGCCGTCCAGTCCGGTATGCTTTAAAAAGGATGTGATCTTCTGCGGTTCTCCCAGCATATAGACGATCAGGTCCACCAGATGGCTGCCCAGAATATACATGATGCCGCCTTTAAAATTGGTCAGCCACTTCTTATATTCCGCACTGTGGAAGGTACTCATCTCCGCATTCACAGAGTAAATCTCTCCCAGGTCACCGTTCTTTACTGCCTTAAAACACTTCTTCACCGCGGGATTGTAACGATACATGTAGCCAAGCTGGACCACCAGATTCTTCTCCTTTGCCATATCCAGCAGTTCTTTGTACTCTTTCAGGCTGCCGCCGGCCGGCTTATCCATATGAATATGTTTTCCTGCTTCCACACACATCTTCGCATATTTCGTCAGATCCCATACATCGCTCTCCACCAGGATAGCATCTGACTTTTCTATGATTTCCTGAACGCTCATCCGATTCAGGCCTTCATAGGCTTTTAAGTAACCGCGCTTTTTCACCCATTCTTCATTTTCTTCCGCATAGCCCACTACTTCAAAAAGTTCAGGAAACTTGCGCACTGCAAGCATTTTGCTTTCTCCGTGATTGTGGCCGATACCGATTTGTCCGATTTTAATCATTTCCTGTCTCTCCAGTCAAACACTGTTCCCATAGGAAACAATTTATCATTTGCAAGCTGTTCATATATTTCCGGTGCACATTCCGGTGATACTACTCTGGAAACAATAGGTGTTACTGCCACACGCTTTGCAGCGATCATATCCAGAATCGCATTACAGTCATCATGATGAGTCCAGTGGTGAGGATAGGATTCCTGCTTCGGGCGCACAAAATTATGGGCTCCGATCAGCTTTACACCCGGGCGGTGAACCATCTGATAATAGTCCACAGAACTGTCAGATACGCGGGTACAGCCAAGCAGGGAAATCCTGCCCATCCAGGATGCACATTCCAGCGCCTGATTCATCGCTGCCGATACCCCTGTCACTTCCACGCATGCATTGACGCCCTTTCCTTTTGTAACTGCTTTGACTTTACTTACAAACTTAGGATCTGACGGATCAAAGGCATAATCTGCACCAAGCTCCAGAGCAAGTTTTCGCCTCTCTTCATTCAGATCCACCGCGATCACCGGATTTGCTCCGCTTAGTCTGCAGAACTGCACCGCAAAAATTCCGAGCAGTCCCAATCCCATGACCATAGCAGATTCTCCCAGCTCAATCTCCAGCTTTCGTACACCACCCAGTCCCATAGAGGCAATAATAACAAAGGAAGCTTCCAGCGAATCAATCTGATCATTTTCCACCTTTGTGATTTCATCTTCTTTGCGAATATTATAGCTGGCATGATTGCCATGATATACCAGCACACGATCTCCCACTCCTACCGTTTTTACCCGACATCCGATGTCTTCCACATAGCCTACGCCACAGTAGCCTAATGACATTGGAAATTTCTGTGACGTATTATTCATTCCCAGAAGACAGGCACGCTCTGTACCACCGCTTACCACGGTATATTCCATCCGCACAAGGATTTCATCTTCTGCAACAGCGGGCACCTCACGTTCCCAAAGCTCTGCTTTTCCCGGTTCTGTAAAAAATATTTGTTTCTTTTTCATAGTTTCTTACCTCACATTATCTTTTTCATATTATCAACGATTGCTTTTACCGTTCTTAGGTCAAGCTGTTCTACCGTGCTTCCTTCTTTAAATCTGTCTACACAAAATATCATATGACCGCCCAGAACAGGATTTATGATTCTGGAAAGACTCCCTGCCTGACCGCCGGCATGATAGCTCACAGGTGTTTTTACTTCCTTCTTCAGCATGACCATGGTTTTAAAGCTTTCTGTAAGCTCCTCTTCATTAGTGGCAATGGTCACAATTTTTATGACATCGGGATTTCTTTTCTCCATAAATAAAGCAAGCTCTACAACCTGCTGACAATTCATTGGTATTCCCGGGTGACAGGACATCAAAACCTCCGCTCCACTGAAATGAACCTTTTCAATCAGTTCACATTGCTTTGAAATGATACCTTCCTCTGTCACGATTTCTTTTGGATTTCCTTTTGTGAAGGAATACTTATCTTCTCCCAAAAAGCCATTTTTAGATGGACGATGAAAGGTATATCCCTGCATATCGATTCCTGCCGCACCTGCTGCAACTGCCCTCAGGAAGCTGTCCACACGTTCTTCCTCGGAAAAACCGGCATCCTCCCAATTACAAGTATTATTATAATTGAGTGCGAGAACCGGAAGCTTTGATGCCTTCATGATAGCTCTCAGCGTATCTATATCCGTATTTTCAAGGCACGACATATGAAGATCTATCATCCCCGCACCGTCATATAGACAATTTTTAATTTCCATAATTGCAGCGTCTCTTGTTTTTTCCCTTATTACACCTGCCAAAACAGGTGCAGATAAATTTGATAATTTCCTATTCATTTTGAACTCCTTTCCCTACTTTATGTCACAATAGCATGTACCCTTTTTCAAGTAAATGGCACATTTGATATTTTTATCATATTTGATAATAAATATTGTATTTGAGTCCAACAAATGATATGATATTTTAAATTAGTTATTTTTATATGGGGAAGATTATGAAAACAGATTTTTTAACAGATTTGATCATTACAAAAATACATTGTATATCCACCATGTATAACGCAACCGGTTCCAGAAGTAAAAGACAGTACCGGCCATACTGTGCTATCCTTATAAAATACAGCGGAGAAACAGAGTATACCAGTTGTAATGAAAAAATTATTTCCAATAAAAACAATATGGTCATACTGCCAAAAGGCAGTGCTTATGAGTGGGTATGCACAAAATCCGGGTACTTCTCCATTATTGAGTTTGACTGTAACAAAACCCTCGATCACATATTAAGTTTTTCCATCAGTAACAGCGAAAAAATTCTGAAAATCTTTAAAGACCTGGAATACAAGAGACTTCTTAAAAGTCCCTTGTATGAATTGGAATGCATCCGCGGAACTTATGATATTATTTTAAAGTTATTGCAAGCCTCACCACGTACTTACCAGCCTGTAAGCAAACAGCAGAAAATCCAGCCTGCTGTTGATTACATCGCCCACAATTACTACAAAAACATAACAAATGACGAGCTTGCGGAGCTCACCTCACTGAGTACCGTCTATTTCCGCAAGCTTTTTACAGAAGTATATGATATGCCGCCTATTACCTACGTTCATACTCTCAGAATCAAGAAAGCTCTGGAAATGCTTCAGAGCGATTACGGAAGCATCACTGATATTGCTCAATCCCTTGGCTACCTGAATATCTACGATTTTTCCAGAACGTTTAAAAAATACACCGGATTATCGCCTAAGAATTATCTGAAGCAGAATAAGGAATCATTGCACTGAACAGGGTTTCTCTATCAGGCACACCATTTCCACATGCTTTAAGTCGGTATAAGGGAACATATCCACAGGAACCGCCTTCTTTACCTGATATCCTTTTTTCTTTAGATACCCAAGATCGCGCACCAGCGTCTCCGGATTGCAGGAGATGTAAACGATCTTCTCCGGCCCTATTTTTACCACGCTGCCAAGGAAAGCTTCATCGCTTCCTGCCCTTGGCGGGTCCATCAGCACCACGTCCACTTTCGCCTCCTGGGAAGCCATCTCCACCAGGAATTTACCTGCATCGTTCTGATAGAACTGGATATTATTCACATTATTGCGCTTGGCATTGATTCTGGCATCCTTCACGGCATCCTGGTTCAGTTCCACACCGATGACTTTGCCTGCCTTGTCGCTGGCTATCAGCCCGATGGTACCGGTGCCGCAGTAGGCATCCACAACGGTCTCTTTTCCGGTGAGTGCAGCCAGTTCCAGTGCCTTACCATACAGCTTCTGCGTCTGTACAGGATTTACCTGATAGAAAGATTTAGGCGAGATGCGGAAAGTCTTGCCGCACAATTCGTCTTCGATATAGCCTTTTCCGTAAATTACCTGTTCCTTATCTCCTAAGATCATGCTGGTATTGCGATTATTAACATTCACCACTATAGTTGTGATTTCCGGATGAAGCTTCAAAAGGGCTTTGACAAAATTGTTCTTGGAAGGCATGACAGGAGAACCTAACACCAGTACTACCATGATCTGACCGGTAAAATAGCCGGTCCTTATCAGTACGTGACGAAGCAATCCATATCCTGTATCTTCGTTATAGGGACGTATCTTAAAGGACTTCAAAAGCTCCCTGACGGATACGATAATGGCATCCGATTTCTGATTTTCTATCATGCAGGAATCCACCGGAACGATATTGTGGGTTCCTTCTTCGTAAATGCCGGAAATGATGTTGTGACGCCTGTCTTCTCCAAACACCGCATGTACTTTATTACGGTAATACATTGGATTTTCCATACCGACGATCGGCTCTATTTTGCAAAATGGCTGCATCAGCTCGCCGACCCACTTTTCTTTCAGTGCCAGTTGTTCCTGATAGGGCTTGTGTATCCATTTACAGCCACCGCACTCTGCAGCTACGCGGCAGGGGCTCTGCACACCGGATTTCTTTTGCATGACTTTAACACTCCTTCATCAATCTAATATAAAATTCCACCGTCTTAAGCAATGTAGCGATAGGCACTCTCTCATTATTACCGTGAATCATGCCTCTCTCTTCCCTGGACAGCTTCATGGCAGAGAAACGATAAACCCTGTCTGTGATTCGGCAATAATGTCTGGAATCGCTGCAGGCCATCATCAGATACGGTGATACCACTGCCTGCGGCCAGGTCTTGCGGATAGCAGTCTTTAACCTGTTCCATTCTTCACAGTTCGTATCGGAGCAAATGGAAGGGTCCATGCCGTCCACGACGCGAATCTGAATACTATCGTTATTAATTACTTGCTTAATATACTCCCGGGCTGATTCCACGGTATCTCCATCCATCAGGCGCAGATTCATCCCCACGCTTGCTTTGGAAGGCAGGACGTTAAATGCTTTGCTTCCTTCCATCTGGGTAATGGCACAGGTTGTTCGCATCATAGCATTCAGCTCTCCGCCGGACATTTTACACACCACATCAAACAAGGGTCTGAAGCACCACATATTGGCAAACAATATCTTATACCCAAAGCCGGAACGCCTTCCAAGTACATCGAACATTTCCTTAACCGGCCTTGACAGACGTCCTGGGAAAGGATGCTTCTCGATTTTTACTACAGCTTCCGACAGCTGCCCCAGCATAGTCCGCATAGGCGGTGTAGAAGCATGTCCGCCGTTTCCTTCCATGACCAGTTCAAAGTCAGTCATTCCCTTTTCAGCAATTCCAATCAAAGCACACTCATCCGTTACACCCGGGAATACATTCTCTACCACAGCACCGCCTTCGTCCACTACCATGGCAGGCTTGACGCCACGCTTTTCAAGCCAGGTGACCATATCCGTGCAGGAATCGCCATTGATTTCTTCCTCTCCTGAAAAAGCCAGGTACATATCCTGTTTGGGGCAAAATCCTTCCGCTAAAAGCTGCTCCGCTGCTTCCAGCACGCCTAAAAGCGTTCCTTTGGTATCCAGTGTTCCGCGTCCCCACATCACACCATCCTCGATGATTGCATCAAAAGCAGGCTTATCCCAGCCTTCTTCCACTACAGGCACCACATCATAGTGAGCCATAAATACGCTGGGAGATGTATTGCATTCTCCTTTTAAATGATACATCAGACCGGTCTTCCCGACTTTTTCAAAGGTACAGGCTTTGTGCACCAGCGGAAAACGCTCTTTTAAAAGCGCTTCGAATTTCCGGAATTCTTCCCTGTCAATCTTCTCTTCCTCACGATAGGAAACTGTTTTGCAGCGAATCATATCTGCCATATCCGCCACAATTTTTTCTTCGTTCACAACAATTTCTTCCGCCTGAATCTCCGGCTCCGGCAACGGACGAAACATCGCTGCCCGCACCAGGATCACTGCCAGAAAGATTACGAGAATGACCAGCGCAGCCACGATGAACAGAAATGTACTGTTAGGTGAAAACTCCATATTGATGCCCTCCTCTGATATGC
The DNA here is from genome assembly GCA_017465845.1 of Lachnospiraceae bacterium. Classification (GTDB taxonomy): domain Bacteria; phylum Bacillota; class Clostridia; order Lachnospirales; family Lachnospiraceae; genus Acetatifactor. The sequence continues at coordinate 24,559 of JAFTVH010000124.1, forward strand.
ATTGTTATAAATAAATTACCACAAAATGGGGAGAACTACAACAAAAAAGGAAACCCAATTTACTGGATTTCCTTTTCTTCAGCGTCGGAGTGACAAGATTCGAACTTGCGGCCTCCGCCTCCCTAAGACGGCGCTCTAACCAAACTGAGCCACACCCCGAAGACATTTATGATTATATCACTTTGTAGAAAAAAAGCAAGTACTTTTTGTAAAATTTTTAAAGTTGTTCAAATTGAGTAAATTTTGTATAATTGTTTGAAAATTCCCACAATTCACTCTTATGCATAACCCATCTTCTTTCTGCGTATTCTATTTCGGAAAGGAGGTGCATTATGAAAGATAATAAAATAAACACTTACCCAGACGGTCAAAAACCCGCAAACCTGTATGATGACGGCAATATTCCCCAGGTGGATCTGCCGCAGGATATCATACCTGACGAGGTACCGCGTAAGGACGGGCCTGGCGGAGAAGACGGAAAGTAGCATCAAGCTCCTCTTTCCCCATAAAAGCTTCTTCAATCGAACAGGAGGAATTTCTCAACTCTGAGGAATTCCTGCTGCTCGATTATACCAGCCATAAACCGCAGTACTATCGCTTTCGGTTAATCGGCTGGATGCCCTCTTTCCGGACATTATGGGTCTGGTTCTGATTCTCCGGTTTCATCTTTTGAGTAACACTATTGAATTCGTTATGATTCTGCTGCTCCTGCAGCTTTTCCTGAGATTTCTTATCCATTTTCATCACCTCAGGAATAGTATGAACCATTTAGTATGGACCTATCCCTTCATACATCATTCTTTCAGCCTACTTTTTCTTCTGATTTCTCTTATCTACAATGATCTTAGAAGAGGTGGCTGACGTATAGTTTCTGTTCAGCTTCTGCTCGACAGCTTTGGAAGATTTCTCGTTTTTATGTTCCACGGGCTTTGGAGTTTCCTCCGTCTTCTGCTCTGTCTGACAACTGTTTTCTATTATTTTACCTGCATTCCGCGAATTGACACTCTCGCGCAAAAGTGCATATACAGTAGACAAGAGAGGGATGAATGTCAGCATTCCGGCAACTCCAAACAGGCTGCCGCCCACACTGACTGCCATCAATACCCAGATAGATGGCAGACCTACGGAATTTCCAACAACCCTCGGATAAATCAGATTACCTTCCAGCTGCTGCAGCACTAAGAACATAATCAGGAAAACTAGCGCCTGCACAGGATTTTCGATCAAAATCAAAAAGGTTCCTACCGCACATCCGATAAAGGCTCCCACCACCGGAATCAATGCCGTAAACGCAATCAGCACACCCACCATAACCGCATAGGGCATACGAAACAGCGTCATGGCAATCACGAATATAGTACCAAGAATCACAGCCTCCAGACACTGACCGGTGATGAATTTACTGAAATTGCGATATAAGACAGCCATGATATGCTCTACCTTTTGTCCAATACGCTCCGGCAGATAGGCTGCCAGGATTCTTCTGCCCTGATTCTCCAGCTTTTCTTTCTGACTCAAGACATACAGTGCAAAAATCAAGGATATTACCAGGTCAGTTACACCACCAATAATACCGGTGGCTACACTAAAAGTGGAAGTCAGAGCGTTTCCCACACCATTTTTCAGGAAGCCCAAAATGCTGTCCCCTACCTGAGTCCAGTCAATTTTGATTTCGGCCAGCTTTGCCACCTCTCCCTCAAGCTGCGGATATTCAAGACTTAGCTGTTTAAGCCAGATAAGGACATTGTCCATAAAATCGGGAATCTTATTGCCCAATACCATGATAGTCTTAGAAAGCTGAGGAATCACAGCAACGAGCACCAAAATAATAATCAGTATGACCATCAGCAGCGCCAGCACCATACTGACCGGACGTTTCAGTTTTTGTGCAATCTTCCCCTTCCATACGGCAAACAGTTTCTTCTCCAGGAGATTCATGGGCAGATTCAGCACAAAAGCAATAACCGCTCCGATTATAAAAGGCCTCAGAATACGAAATCCCAACGTGATCGCCCCAAACAATTCCTTACTGTAAATTAATGCCAAGATCAGGGCTGCTGCCAGAAACATCAGACCGCATATCTGTTTAATTTTTACCTTGTCAAATCCCATAGTCCTATCCTTTCTTTTCCATTCCTGCTTATTGCTCTGTTGCAGCCGCTCGTTGGCAAAGATGTAACGTCTACAGTTCAGAGATTGCCGCTACCAATGCATCCACATTCTCTTCTGTCGTAGCCCAGCTGGTACAGAAACGTACTGCGCTGTGAGCCGCATCTACCCTTTCCTGGTAACAGTATCCAAACTGTTTTCCCAGAATCTCCAAATCAGCATCCGGTATAATCGGGAATATCTGATTGGTACCGCTTTCCACCAGATAAGGATAGCCCTTTTTCTCAAATGCCGCCCTGAGCTTATCTGCCATAGCTATGGCATGGGCTGATATCTCTTCATAGAGATGGTCTGTAAAAAGCGTATCAAACTGCAGGCCCAGAAGCCTTCCCTTTGCCAACATTCCGCCCTTTTGCTTGATAAAATATCTGAAATCCCCGGCCAGCTCAGAGTTATTGATGACAACTGCCTCTCCAAACAATGCACCGATGTTAGTGCCTCCTATGTAAAAAACATTACACAATGAAGCGATATCAGCAAGTGTCATATCATTTTCCTTAGATGCCAGGCCATATCCCAACCGCGCGCCATCCAGGAACAGATACAGACCATATTTGCGGCAGGTCTTGCTCAAATCTGTTAATTCTTTCTTTGTATAAACAGTACCCAGTTCCGTAGGATTCGATATATATACCATTTTCGGCTGTACCATGTGTTCAAAGCTACTATCGTTCACATGCGCCAGATAAGCTGCTTCTACCTGTAAAGCAGTAATCTTACCGTCTGAGCTGGGAAGCCCCATCACTTTATGTCCACAGGACTCTACCGCACCCGTTTCATGTACATTGATATGGCCGCTGACTGCACACAGTACTCCCTGATGAGAGCGCAGTGCCGCGTCAATGACAGTCATATTGGTCTGTGTTCCGCCTACCAGAAAATGCACTGCCAGATTCTCATTACCGCAGGCTTTTCTGATTTTCGCAGCAGCCTGAGCACAGTATTCATCCTCTCCGTACCCTACCGTCTGCTCCATGTTGGTAGCCATCAGGCGCTCCATAATCTTTGGATGAGCGCCTTCGTTATAATCGCATTGAAATAAAATCATCTTAAGCGTCCTTCTCTTCCAGCAATTTCACAAGATATTCCCACACTCTGGCGGTAGATGAGATACTCAGCGTCTCCTCAGTGGTATGGATGTCTTTCATATCCGGACCAAAGGAAACACAATCCAAATCGTCGATCTTACTGCCCAGAAGTCCGCATTCCAGTCCTGCGTGGATAGCCTCTACCTTAGGCTCTTCTCCATACATTCTGCGATACAGATCTATCATTTTATCACGCAGCGGAGAATTCACACGATATTTCCAGCCGGGATAATCCCCTGTTACCGTATTGCTTCCTCCTGCCATGGCAGTGATTGCTTCTACTTTTGCAATCAGTGCATGTTTGGAGCTCTCGATACAGCTTCTGACGGAAAAACTTACACATAATGCGTCTTCTGTAAGCTTCATAACACCAAGATTTAAGGAGGTCTCTACCAGACCCGGCATATCGGCGCTCATAGCCTGAACACCGCCCGGAAGCGCTATCAGATAAGATGCGAGGAGAGCAGCTTCTTCTCCGGTTACGCAACTGAACGCACCTTTTCCTTCTTCGCTCACCTGTACCTTCGCACCGGGATCCTTACTTGCAAGCTCCTCCACGATCTTCATACCTTCTGCATCCACGATTTCTGCAAATGCTGCACTATCCTTCTCTGCCACCACAATGACAGCCTTAGTTTCTCTTGGAATCGCATTATCAGCCAATCCGCCTTCCAGCTTATGGATTCCAATGGACATCCTGCGGGTAAGACGATACAGAATCCGTCCCATGAGACAGTTGGAATTGCCTCTCTCTTTATGAATCTCCGCACCGGAATGACCGCCTGCCAGCCCTTCCATGCTGACCAGATATGCGATTCCTTCCATCTCAACCGGATGCATCGGTACTTTACAATTTACTCTGGCGCCGCCTGCACAGCTTGTCAGGAAAATTCCCTCTTCCTCGGAATCAATATTCAACATCCTGTTAGCCTTCAGATTGGACAGATCAATAACTCTTGCTCCGTCCATACCCACTTCCTCATCTACCGTGATCACCACTTCCAGACGGGGATGCTTCAGAGTCGCAGAATCTAAAAGTGCCAGACCGTAAGCTACTGCAATGCCGTCATCACCGCCCAGGCTGGTGCCCTCTGCATATATTTTATCTCCGTCAATTGCCAGACGGAGTCCTTCCGTCTTCATATCAATATCGCAGTCCGGCTTCTTCACAGCTACCATATCCATGTGTCCCTGGATAATTACGGGGGGCTGATTCTCATAGCCTTCTGTGGCTTCCTTTACGATGATGACATTCTTCATCTCGTCCTGCTCATAATACAGACCTCTCTCCTTCGCAAAATCCACCAGATAATTGCTGATTTGCGCTACATTCCCCGACCCGTGAGGGATATTACAGATTTCTTCAAAAAAATGAAACACATTCTTTGGTTCCAGATTTGACAATATGCCCATGATTCTTATCTCCTTCTTATATATGGAAACATTGTACCCCTTTTTCTGCTGAATGAAAAGTAATTTGTAAAAAAATCCCGCAAATCTGATAATTTGCGAGATCTTCAGCTCCCCGAGTAGGGCTCGAACCTACAACAACTCGGTTAACAGCCGAGTGCTCTACCATTGAGCTATCGAGGAATACTTTATTTTAACAAAATATAGTATTATCACCTAAAAACCATTTGTCAATAAGCAAAAATAATTTTCAGGAAGCAGATAACGGGAATCGAACCCGCCTCTCCAGCTTGGGAAGCTAGCATTCTACCGATGAACTATATCTGCACATTATTTCTGACCACAAACAATATTATAGCACGGGGGCAGCTCTCTGTAAAGACAATTTTTCATTATTGACACAATAAAAACATTGGTTATAATTAAAGTATAAATTAACAAAATTAATAAACACTATATTTCAATAGAAAGGAGTAAGCTATGCCATTACCCAAATCCGATACCTATACAACAGACTACATTTATTCACTTCCTGATGGTCAAAGAGCTGAACTAATCGACGGCGTTGTCTATGATATGGCACCGCCGAATAGGATTCATCAGAAGCTTATTTCCAAACTTAACTATACGATTGCGGATTATATTGATAAGCATAACGGCTCCTGTGAGGTTTATCCAGCCCCATTTGCCGTTTTTCTAAACGAAGATGATAAAACTTACGTCGAGCCCGATATCAGCGTCATATGCGACAAATCCAAGCTCACAGAAGCAGGTTGCAACGGTGCACCGGATTTTATCATTGAGGTAGCATCTCCAGGCAGTCGCAAATTGGATTATGGCAAAAAGATGATACTATACTCCGATGCCGGTGTACGTGAATATTGGATTGTTGATCCTTCAAGAGAAAGGACTACCGTATACCGGTTTGATGAGGATGCAGCTCCAATCCTCTTCCCATTTGATCAAGGTATAACTGTCGGCATCTATGGGGACTTACAGATTAACATTGCCGAATTTCTTGAATAAATAAAAAACTACCCTCCATATCAGCCGGGAGCATATCAAGCACTATACCGGTAGGCCCCGACCTCCCAGCCCATTTTCACAAATAACAGGCATGAAAAAATCCCGGAAACATCAGCATTTCCGGGATTTATATTTTTGCTTAAGCCAGTTTAGACTTTGCCAGCTCTGCTAATGTAGCAAAACCTGCTGCATCGTTAACAGCCATCTCAGCCAGCATCTTTCTGTTCATCTCAACGCCTGCAAGCTTCAGACCATACATGAACTTGCTGTAGGACAGACCGTTCAGTCTAGCTGCTGCGTTGATACGAGCGATCCACAGCTGTCTGAACTGACGCTTTCTCTCTTTTCTTCCTGCATAAGAGCTGGTCAGTGCTCTCATAACAGACTGCTTAGCTACTCTATACTGTTTACTTCTGGCTCCTCTGTAACCTTTAGCCAGTTTCAATACTCTATTATGCTTCTTCTTGGCATTTAAGCCACCTTTAATTCTTGCCATGTCTCATATCCTCCTTGTCCGAATTATAAATAAGGTAAAATCTTCTTCATATTCTTAACATTGGTTGCATCGGTAATTGCAGGTTTTCTAAGATTACGTTTTCTCTTAGTGGACTTCTTGGTTAAGATATGGCTCTTATAAGCTTTGCTTCTCTTTAATTTACCAGTTCCGGTTACTTTAAAGCGTTTTGCAGCTGCTCTGCTAGTCTTCATTTTGGGCATAACATATTCCTCCTAAACTTATCCTTAATCTATTTTAACTGCACGGGTTAGCGTTTCTCAGTTAAAAACATTGTCATACTTCTGCCTTCCACCTTGGGTGCTTTCTCAATCACAGCAACATCTGTGAGAGCCTGGGCAAAATCATCCAGTATGTGTTTGCTGTTATTCATATGTGCCATCTCGCGTCCACGGAAACGTAAGGTTACCTTTACTCTGTCACCCTTGGTCAGGAACTTTCTTGCTGCACTGATCTTGGTGTTCAAGTCATTGGTATCAATATTGGGAGACAGACGAATCTCCTTGATTTCGATGACCTTCTGTTTCTTCTTGGCTTCTTTCTCTTTTCTGGCCAGTTCATATCTGAACTTACCATAATCCACAATCTTGCACACCGGCGGTTTTGCGGTGGGCGCAATCTTTACCAGATCCAAACCGGCCTCGTCTGCCAGCTTCTGCGCTTCTCTTGCGGACATAATCCCCAGCTGTTGACCCTCTTCTCCAATCAGGCGAACCTCTTTGTCCCTGATCTGTTCGTTAATCATTAATTCGCTAATGGTCTTGCACCTCCATAAGAAAATAAAAAAGTGGATAGCATAACTATCCACCTTGTTCCTTTCGCACATACAGATTACGACCGTGTCTGTCTAACTGTTGTAACATCATGAACGCTTACCAGCCCGATTGCCGTAAGGTGAGAGTGGATACTCTGCTTGGTTGTCACGTGTTCTTCACACGCTTTAATAGGTTACCACATGTGCAGATATTTGTCAACTACTTTTTTACTATTTTTCTTTAAAAGTTGCGCAGGCAGTCTCTCTGCAATCACATGCGCCGCATCCCTTGATATCTACATGGTCTGCCACACACTTATAATTACTGTTGTACATGCATTTTACAGCCTCACAGTCGATACTGATCGTCTTGCTTGGATGATTTAAGGAACTCGTAAAAGCATCCTGTCCCTCTCTTTTCTGCGCAAAACTTTCGCAGCATGTCTCTTCAGTATTGCAGGCATGCTTTCCGCCTACCATGATATCACCCTTGCTGCAAAGATGCTCCTTGTTATAGGTACAATTTTCCACACCACACTTTAAATCTGCCATATTTTCCTCCATTTCTGCCAAAGGCACATTACCGGTATATGCAGGCCGTCTATGAAAGTCTGCACGAATAGTATTCTCTTTCTTTTGAAAAAATATGTATAAATTTCATTTAATCATTTCCCATTCTGAAATCAATATGTTATAATGTTATTATCTGTTGCAGTTCAACCTAAGCTGTAACCCTTATTCATGGCAGACTATTCTGCCGCTATATTATAAAAGAAGGAAAACACAATATGAAAAAAGGATTTGATAACGAGAAATATCTTAAAATGCAATCCGAGCACATCATGGAGCGCATCGGCCAGTTCGACAACAAGCTTTATCTGGAATTCGGCGGCAAGCTTTTTGATGACTTTCATGCATCCCGGGTACTGCCCGGCTTCGCAGCGGACAGTAAGCTCCAGATGCTGATGCAGCTGGCGCCTCAGGCAGAAATTGTCATGGTGGTCAGTGCAGCCGATATTGAAAAAAATAAAGTACGCGGTGATCTTGGAATCACTTACGATAATGACGTCATCCGTTTGATTGACGAGTTCCGCTCCAGAGGCCTCTATGTAGGAAGTGTGGTTCTTACTAAATTCACCGGTCAGCACAGCGCTATCCTTTATAAAAAGCGTTTGGAAAACATGGGCATCAAGGTATACAAGCATTATCTGATTCCAGGTTATCCTACCAATATTCCCGTTATTGTCAGCGAGGAGGGATACGGTAAGAACGATTATATCGAGACCACCAGACCTCTCGTAGTCGTGACTGCTCCAGGCCCCGGCAGCGGTAAGATGAGCACCTGCTTATCCCAGCTGTATCACGAGCACAAACGGGGAATCCGTGCAGGATATGCAAAATTCGAGACCTTCCCTATCTGGAACCTGCCGTTAAAGCATCCGGTCAATCTTGCATATGAAGCTGCAACTGCTGATTTGAATGATATCAATATGATCGATCCTTTCCACCTGGAAGCATATGGAATCACAACAGTCAACTATAACCGTGATGTGGAGATTTTCCCGGTTCTGAATGCTATTTTTGAGAAAATCTATGGCAAGAGCCCCTATAAGTCTCCCACCGACATGGGCGTCAATATGGTAGGTAACTGCATCATAGACGATGAAGCCTGCCGCGAGGCCTCCAGACAGGAAATCATCCGCAGATATTATCAAGCCATCGCCGGTGTGGCCGATGGTACCCGTACCGAAGAAGAAGCCTACAAGATCGAGCTGCTGATGCGTCAGGAGCAATTGACTGTCAACAACCGCAGTACGGTACTCCCCGCACTGGAGCGTGCCGAAGAGACCGGTGCACCTGCTGTTGCCATGGAACTCCCTGATGGTAAGATCATTACCGGTAAGACCGGCGATTTGTTAGGATCCAGCGCTGCTGTCCTGCTCAATGCCTTAAAGGAACTGGCCGGTATCCCCCATGAGAAGCACATTATTGCGCCTTCTGCCATTGAGCCGATTCAGACCTTGAAGACTCAGTACCTTGGCAGCAAGAACCCAAGGCTCCACACCGATGAAGTACTGATTGCTTTGTCTGCTACTGCTGCCGCCAACGAAGATGCAACATTGGCGCTGGCTCAGCTGCCTAAACTGAAGGGCTGCCAGGTACACTCCAGCGTCATGCTTTCTACCGTTGATAAGAAAGTATTCCAGAAACTGGAATGTGATGTAACAAACGAGCCAAAACATGAATAAATCCTGACTTGTATTTTAATCAAGCGGATATTCGCAATCCGTTTCACTACTTGCTTGATTCGTTTAAAATAACAAAAAAGCCGCCGACTTCCAGTTTTTCACTGCAGCCGACGGCTTTTTCATGTTTCTTTTCAACTACGATTCATTCGCCACTTTTTCATGGCACCGTGATCTTACTTCTGCTCTTCCTGCACTTCAATCTTACGTCTTTCCTTGGTACGGATTTCCTTACAGATCTGGTCGATGAATTCATCCAGGTTCTTGCTTCCCTCATCACCGGCAAAACGGCTTCTTACGGATACTTTGCCCTCTTCCTCTTCCTTTTGGCCCACAACCAGCATATAAGGAACCTTGGCAAGTCTTGCTTCACGGATCTTGAAACCGATCTTCTCGGAACGATGGTCTGTCGTTGCCAGAATGCCATTATCTTTCAGCTGAGCTTCTACCTTGGAAGCATAGTCAGCATACTTCTCGGAAATAGGAAGAACACGTACCTGTTCCGGACACAGCCAGGTAGGGAACTTACCTTCATACTTTTCAATGAGCCATGCCAATGTTCTCTCATAACATCCCATGGAGGTTCTGTGGATGATATAAGGACGAACCTTATCACCGTTCTGATCGATATAGTACATATCGAACTGCTCAGCAAGCACAGCATCCCACTGAATGGTAATCATAGTATCTTCCTTACCGTAAACGTTCTTTGCCTGGATATCTACCTTAGGTCCGTAGAAAGCTGCTTCTCCTTCTCCCTCATAGAAAGGAATACCCAGTTCATTCAGCACGTCACGGATGTGTCCCTGAGTCTCTTCCCATACAGACTCATCACCGATATATTTTTCCTTATTGTTAGGATCCCACTTGGACAGACGGTATGTTACATCCTCACCTACTCCCAGGGTATCCAGGCAATACTTAGCCAGTGCCAGACAACCTTTGAACTCTTCCACCATCTGATCAGGTCTTACGATCAGGTGACCTTCGGAGATGGTAAACTGACGCACACGAGTCAAACCATGCATCTCACCGGAATCCTCATTACGGAACAGTGTAGAAGTCTCACCATAGCGGATAGGCAGATCACGATAAGATTTCTGGCTTGCTTTGTATACATAGTACTGGAACGGACAAGTCATAGGACGCAGTGCAAATACTTCTTTATCCTTCTCCTCATCTCCCAACACGAACATACCCTCTTTGTAGTGATCCCAGTGACCGGAAATCTTATACAGATCGCTCTTAGCCATCAAAGGAGTCTTGGTACGTACATAACCGCGCTTTTCTTCCTCGTCCTCAATCCAACGCTGCATGGTCTGAATCATCTTGGCACCCTTCGGCATCAGCAGAGGCAGACCCTGACCGATAACATCTACTGTGGTAAACAGTTCCATCTCACGGCCAAGCTTGTTATGATCTCTGTTCTTGATATTATCCAGATATTCCAGATACTCAGCCAACTCTTCTTTTTTATTGAAAGCAGTACCGTAAATACGCTGCAGCATGGCATTCTCTGATTTGCCTCTCCAGTAGGCTCCGGAAGAAGAAGTCAGCTTAAAAGCCTTGATTCCCTTTGTACTCATCAGATGAGGGCCTGCACACAGGTCCACAAAATCTCCCTGACGGTAGAAAGAAATCTCTGCATCTTCCGGCAGGTCTTTGATCAGCTCTACCTTATAAGGCTCTTCTCTCTCCTCCATGAATTTGATTGCTTCTTCTCTGGGAAGCGTAAACTTCTCCAACTTATCACCTTTCTTGATGATCTTCTTCATCTCAGCTTCCAGATTATCCAGGTCTTCTCTGGAAAAAGGAGCGTGATCAAAGTCATAGTAGAAACCATTCTCAATGCTGGGACCGATGGTCAGCTTGGCATCAGGAAACAAATTCTTCACAGCCTCTGCCAACACATGGGAAGCTGTATGGCGGATCGTAGCCAGACCTTCCTTATCATTGGCGGTTAAAATGCTCAATTCACAGTCCTCTTCTATTACGGTGCGCAGGTCTACCACCTTACCGTTTACCATTCCTGCACAGGCAGCTCTTGCCAGCCCTTCGCTGATGTCCAGTGCGATGTCATATACACTTTTACTTTCAGAATACTCCTTAACGGAGCCATCTTTTAATGTGATTTTCATAAAGCTTCTTCCTTTCTGTCAATTTTGACAACATACTATTCTCGTTACAGTTAGCCAAACTAAAACAAAAAGTCCCTTGCAATATCAGCTAAATATTGCAAGGGACGTAAATTCTTACGCGGTTCCACCCTCTTTGTCATCTTCTCTTACAGCTTTTGCTTAGAAAAATGACCACTTCATTACGCAGATAACGGCTGCTGCCGGGCTGTATTAGAGCCACTCGGAGATGGTCTTCGTCTGCTTTCGGTAAAACCGCTTTCAGCACGGAATCTAATCCGGCGGTTCTCTCTGCTGCCTTCCGCATCCTACTGTTCTCGTCAACGCTTTGTCTATTGCTCAGAACTTTTCATGAATTATAGTTTAGCGCTTTTTAAGCAAAAAGTAAAGTACTTTTTTTCATAATTGAAAAACAGTCTGTGAAGCAAGCCTTCTGCCGGAATCTACAGACTGTCATGTTAAAAGCACGTCCTTCAACCATCTGTCAACCCTAAGTACAGCCCCTTCGTCTGCCTTCCCGGCATTGCATGTACCTCATTAATCTATCAACTCGGAAGAATCCCCATTCTTAAAAAGTTAATATGCCCGCCTCCTAATGACTGATCGCTGATGTAATTGCTTTCTATAATAAATATGTCACAAAATCCCAAATAGTTACATTAAAAAATTTGCTATTAAATTTTCTATTTCCTCCGGTTCCATATTACTCCTGATTATGTACTGCATATTCTTCAAATTGAAACATGCAATATGTTTATATTCTTCATCATCATTCATTGCACGCAAAAAAACTATTTCTGTTTTATGAATGGTCTTTGTATAAATATGTTCATAAGAATCAAATATCAAATCTGAAGTTATTTCATCTTTAAATACCTTCTGCGATATGCTTAAAACATTTTCCATATCATCGCCGGAATAAAAACTTTCCATGACAATCATTGAGCTATTAGAATATATTTCAGCATATTCGAAGCATAAATCTTCCGGTATGATATCCTGATTCCAAATCGCCTCTCTATATCCTTCGGGAATCTCTTCATAAGATGAATAGCATATGCGCTCACAGACACCTGCATCCAGAACTTCTACACCAGAAGATATAACTACAGCAGTTACCGTATCATCCTTTCCGGCCCAACGAAGAAATCCCTCTTTTTCTGCATACACACCGATCATTCCGCCCAAAAGCACAGCTATCACCAATGTTATAACAGTATATCTTTTTTCTTTCGTTCCTTTATTCATAATACACCATTCCCCTGTTTGCTTCTATCAAAAATTGACTCACGTCCCCTATTTTACTTAGGAATTGCATTCTTGTCAATTACCCTTCTTAAATTTACTTGCACCTTCGGACAAGATATACTATAATAAAAAAAGAATTTTCTATAGTATTAATATTAAATGTACACCGGTAGAACCGGATTAGAAAGGATATGTAAAAAGCATGAGTTTTGAATTTATTAAAAAACTGCCTACCCCGGCGGAAATCAAAGAGCAATATCCTCTGCCGACCGCTCTGGTGCAGGTGAAAGAAGAACGTGATGCCGAAATCCGCAAGGTCATTACGGGAGAAAGCAATAAATTTCTGGTAATCATCGGTCCCTGTTCCGCAGACAACGAAGATTCTGTCTGTGATTACGTGAACAGACTTGCCGGCGTCAATGAAAAAGTAAAGGACAAGCTGATTCTGATTCCCAGAATCTATACCAATAAGCCCCGTACCACCGGCGAAGGCTACAAGGGCATCGTGCACCAGCCGGACCCTGAAAAGAAGCCAGACTTCCTTGCCGGACTGATTGCAATGCGTAAGATGCACATCCGCGCCATTGAAGAAACCGGTCTGACTGCTGCTGATGAGATGCTTTATCCTGAGAACTGGCGTTATGTCAGCGACATCCTGTCTTATGTAGCCATTGGTGCCCGTTCTGTAGAGGACCAGCAGCACCGACTGACTGTCAGCGGATTTGATGTACCTGCCGGCATGAAGAATCCTACCAGCGGTGATTTTTCTGTTATGCTGAATTCCGTATATGCTGCCCAACATCCTCATTCTTTCATTTATAGAGGTTGGGAAGTGAATACCGACGGTAATGAACTGGCACACACAGTCCTGCGTGGGGCTACCAATAAGCACGGTCAGAACGCTCCCAATTATCACTATGAAGATTTAAACCGCCTGATGGAGATGTACAATAACATGGATTTGAAGAATCCTGCCTGCATCATTGATGCCAATCATTCTAATTCCAACAAGCAGTTCAAGCAGCAGATTCGTATCACCAAAGAAGTGCTGCACAGCCGCAGGCTGAATGCTGATATCCATAAGCTTGTCAAGGGAGTCATGGTAGAAAGTTACATTGAGGAAGGCTGCCAGAAAGTAGGCGGCGGTGTCTATGGTAAATCCATCACCGATCCTTGCCTTGGCTGGGAAGATACCGAGCGTCTGATCTTAGACATTGCAGAGTATGTATAATTTCAATTAAGTCAAGCCTATTGTTGGGCTGCTGATAAATAAAAAGGTTCTGCCGCACCTGGATTTTTAATTCCAGTGCAGCAGAACCTTTTTCTATTATCCTCTGGGATGCGCTTTCGCATATACTTCTCTTAAATGATTTTGTGACAAGGTGGCGTATATCTGGGTAGTGGAAATATCGGAATGTCCCAACATTTCCTGTACACTTCTCAAATCAGCTCCATTTTCAACCAAATGTGCCGCAAAAGAATGGCGAAGGGTATGGGGCGTAATCTCAGTCTGGATACCTGCCTGTCTGGCGTAACTCTTGATCAGCTTCCAGAAGCCTTGTCTGCTCATAGGCTGACCGGAGCAGTTGACGAACAATACATCTGTTGCATAGTCCTGAAGAAGAGCATTCCTGCCACCCTGCAGGTATTGAGCAACCGCTTGTTTAGCCTGATTTCCGTAAGGAATCATCCGCTCCTTGTTCCCATCTCTGCAAACAATATACCCCATTTTCTGATTGACATCGCTAAGTCTTAAGGAAATCAGCTCCGTTACACGTATACCTGTGGCATAAAGCAGCTCCAGCATAGCTTTGTCCCGCATTCCTTTCGGTGTATCAGAGGTAGGCTGATCCAGCAAACTGACAGCCTCTTCAACCGTCATAATTTCCGGCAGCTTCTTCTCCACCTTAGGTGCATGAAGTGCTTCCGCTAAATCTGTTTCCACCATCTGCTCCTTGCACAGGAAATGATAAAAAGCCTTAATAGACGCAATATGTCTGGATACCGTAGCAGCCTTAAACTGCTGTTCCTCCAGCTCCTTTACAAAATCCTGCAGATCCTCCTCACAAATATCCTCTACGTTCTCAATATTGCGAAGCGCAAGAAAAGAACGCAGCTTATTTAAGTCTCTGCGATAAGACATCTCCGTATTGTTCGAAGTCTTCTTAATGTTATGTAAATAGATTATAAAAGCGTCAATTGCCTGTTCCATGTACTTCTAAGCCTTTCCTCATCCCGGTATCCTGGGGTTTTAATGCCCGTAGAATCCTATTATAACCACATTTTCAAGGAAAAGCAATGCACAATTTGTCTATTTTTTCCCGGTTTTTACGTGTTTTTGACGAACCATACAAAATAGCGGAATTCCTGGTTTTGCAGCCACAAGATGTTGTAATTTTTCTCAAAAATTTTTTAAAAGTTTTTTCAGCAAAATCGGATTAACATAACTCTCCAGCATACATCCTATTATGACAACTATGAAAATGACAACTAATTGAAGTATTTTTATAATAATTTCTCGCCTCCCCATTAAAAATGCTGACTTTTCAAAATAGATACCTCTGCACATCTGCTCGCACCATACCAGGAACCAAAGCAATACCGGCACATATAGAATGTATTGCGGAAAAATTCCAGTTCCGGCAAGAATCACTCCTTTTATTCCATAACGCATGACTGACGCTGCAAGAAAGCTCCCGGTTGCTGCTCCATACCATACTGTCTGGGCACAGACCACCACCAGCCCAAGATAGGTAGTTGCAAGAACTGACAGGATTGCAATGTCTTTTAATCTTGTCCCCATCACATGCCAAAACAGCGCTTTGGTATCTATCGTCATATACTTCATGTGGTAAAGTGCTTCTTCCCCCAGCAGGCCTGTTTTATCTAATAGAATCTCCCTGCCTGTATTTACAAGTACAATTCCCAACAACATTCCCGCCAGAAAAAGGTATGGTAACGGGAGTTTTGACTTAAAAAGTTTCTTTCTTCTTATACTCATTCTATTTCACCTGCCCGTCTAAATATATGCCGACTTCTGTAAGGATATGTTCTTCATCTCAAAAAAAAGAAGAAGCTGCATCATGCAACTTCCTCTTTCTCTTATTTACCATATTTTCTTGCATATGCCAAAATCGCACCCACCGTCTTGGAGTCCTGTAGTTTTCCCTCATAAATCATCTCTACCAGTTCCTCCACCGAATACGCTTCCACATTGATAAATTCATCTTCGTCCAAGTGCTGTCTGCTTGGAATCAGGTTGCGTGCCACATAGATGTCAATCTTCTCGTCGCAGAAGGCAACTGTCGTTCTGATAGACATCAGGAACTCCGGATGCTCACAACGATAACCTGTCTCTTCTTCCAGTTCTCTGGCCGCTGCCAGATCCGTAGGTTCGTCAGGACCGTTTAATCCACCTGCCGGAATCTCCAATGTCTCGCGTTCCAGGGCATTACGATACTGCCTTACCATGAGCAGCTTGCCGTCATCCCTGACTGCTACCATTGCTGCTGCACCGTTGTGCTTGATAAAATCCCAGACGGCCACATTACCGTTCGGTATCTGCATAGTATCATGATAATAATCTATAATATGACCTTTTGCTACCAATTCTCTTTTGATCCGCTTGAACTCTTCTGCCATTATTTATTCTCCAAAAGCTTTTCCACACTAACCAGCTTTACACATAATACAAACAATTCAGTGGCTTGTGCCATTTCCTCCGGTGTGGGGAAAGAAGGAGCGATGCGGATATTGCTATCCTGAGGGTCTACACCATAAGGATAGGTAGCACCTGCATTGGTCAATACCATTCCGGCCTCCTTACATTTGGCAACAATGGCCTTAGCACAGCCATCCAATGCCTGGAAAGAAATAAAATATCCACCGTTTGGATTGGTCCATGTTCCGATTTCCAGTCCGCCCAGCTCTTTATCCAGAATACTCAGCACAGTCTGGAACTTAGGACGTAACAAATCGGCATGCTTTCTCATATGAGCCTTCAGTCCGTCAATATTCTTAAAATAACGGGCATGCTGCAGCTGGTTGACTTTGTTAAAACCAATGGTCTGAATGGTCAATGATTTCTTCATATCAGCCAAGTTCCCCTGAGATGATGCGATTGCTGCAATACCTGCACCGGAAAAGCTTACTTTAGAGGTTGAACTGAATTCATACACCATATCCGGATTGCCTGCCTTCTCGCACTCACTTAAGATATCCAGAATTTCATCCTGCCTGTCGTCATACAGGTGATGAATTGCATAAGCATTATCCCAGAAAATACGGAAGTCCTTAGCTGCCGGCTTCAGCGCCGCAAATCTTTTTACTGTTTCCTCAGAATAAGAATATCCCTGAGGATTGGAATATTTCGGTACACACCAGATACCCTTAATAGTCTCATCTTCTGCTACAAGACGCTCTACCATGTCCATATCCGGTCCCTGCGGCGTCATGGGTACTGTGATCATTTCAATGCCAAAGTGCTGAGTAATGGCAAAATGTCTGTCATATCCGGGTGCAGGACAAAGGAATTTCACCTTATCCAGCTTGCACCATGGTGTGCTTCCCATAACACCATGGGTCACAGAACGTGACACTGTGTCGTACATAATCTGCAGGCTTGCATTTCCGCATACAATCACATTTTCAGGTTTTACTCCCATCAAATCAGCCATCAGCTGCTTTGCCTCAGTGATACCGTCCAGACCACCATAATTGCGGACATCCATTCCATCCACAGTCTTCATATCACTGCCTGAATTCAGCGTATCCAAAAGTGCCATTCCCATATCCAACTGAGACGCACCGGGCTTTCCTCTAGACATATCCAGCTTCAGGCCTTTTCCTTTGGCATCTTCATAAGTTGCTTCCAGTTCTGCTTTTAATGACAGTAATTCTTCTTTGCTTAAGTCCTTATATGCTTTCATGACTTCCTCCATCTAACGATTTCTATCCATTTCATTCCTTTTTGTGGACATCCCAAT
>JAFTVH010000125.1 GCA_017465845.1 Lachnospiraceae bacterium
AGTCTTTTTGGTAAAATTATTTACACTGATCAATAGCTTGTTAGAGCACCAGAAAAAGGATGATAACGAATAGCAAAACTTACATATCTTTACACTATTTCTCGTTTTGGTTAAAAGGCTTTAGTAAATCCAGTGTATGAAAAATCATGATGGCATCTTTCAGGCCGGCCATGTACGAATGGTCAATGGATCTTGCTTGTATCGATCTCATGCATGCGATATAATCGTTGATGAGTATTCGGCAGTCTTGAGGCAAAGGTAGTTTCTCATATTTTATTTCGAGTTCATCAAGGTCCTTCATATCTTTCAGGTAAATTTCATCTTCATATAGGAGCTTTGCCCTGCTGGAATCGATCAAATCTCCTACTCCATATCTATACAGTATTTCCATTAATTTTTCCATAGAAGTATACTCTCCGTTACTATATATGTCAAATGATATCAATCGTATAAATACGACGAAAATCGACAATTATTGTGAGGTTATCATGGAAGATAAGGCATATGGTAGTATAAATATAAAGCTGGCAGATCTGATCAAAGAAAAAGGGATCAGTAAGAATAAGCTGTCGCACCGTGCAGAGATGCAACGATCCCAGATCAATCAATAATAGGCTCTCGGAATCTTGAGCCTCCCGACCAAGATTCACCGGTCGGAACCTTGAAAAGTAAATATTATCCAGAATGGATATAACAAGTAATAAACGAGAAAAATTTGAGAAAAATGGGCGCAATGAATAGACCTTGCGTCAGATTTAGGTTATAATGGTATTGCTTATGAAGTTAAGCAGCTTGCTCAAAGAGATCTTTTAGGCGGGATGACTTTGGCAAAGCCCATGCATCAAGATGTTGACACATCATGATAGCAAACAGGCGGCAGTACCACATCATGGATGAACGGTATCTGCCGTCTTCCAATTTATAATCTATTTTCTCACGTTTATTACAGCGTTCCGCAGATGTCCTTGCGTTAAATTCCAGTTTCCATTTCTCACTGCCACGGGGTGGATTATTAATAAGCCTTGGATTGTCTTCTAAAACAAGGTGGACATTTCTACCGTATTTGGCATCAGAGCATGGTTCTTCACAAGTACAATGGGGAGAGCCGCCTTTGCAGGTGATCTTAGGACAGCGGTATTTGACACGACCTTTCTTTGGTTCGACAGCAGCCAGTTTCATTTTATGGCCTTTGGGGCATAACGGGATACCATCACTGTCAATGGTAATGTCATCCTTATAAACAGGAGGTCTGCCGCATTTCCAATTAAGGTCAATAAAAGGAGTGATTCCATTTGCTTTACAGTACTCATAATAAGGCATGGCATCATGGGCAGAGTCCAGAATAAGCTTGGTGACATTGGCTTCAGGAAGGAACTGTTTCATGGAAAACCAGTTGTATAAAAATCCATGGGAGTCATGCCGTGAGGCAGGGCTCAGAAAAGGAAAAATAGGAAGGTCATTCACAGAGTCCGATGCGGTAAGCATATATAGGTCATAACCACAATAAAAGCAGTTGCGGTGGGAATCCCAGCCGATATCACAATCCGGCTGATGATAGATGCGGTCGCATTTGCAATCCCGGATACCCTTTTCCAGACAGTCACAGGTGCGTGTTTTGCGTTCCTGGGCAGATGTATACACGGGCGTGCCATCACCGGCCAAAGCCAGTTCTTTGAGGGAAATCAAATTTTTATCCACAGAAGTCTGAAGGAAAAAGGTGTTGAAAATTTCCCAGAGTCTTAGGCAGGGAGCCATATCAGAAGGAGGATTTTCTTCAAACTGGCGGAATAAATCTTCGACCGTTACTTTTTCTACGGGAGCAGCTTTTTCTTCCTTACCATTAGGTTTTTGTGGCTTTTCTTTCGGTGGATGTAAGGCCTCAGAAAGATTTTTATTATCAGAGAGCCAAAGCCGTCTATGGAAATCATAGAAGGTACCGATACCCGGAGTATCACCGACAGAAAAGCCGGAAATAATGGCATGCAGATGATTCTCTTTGAGGTCAGCAGCAAATCTGGTGTAGGAAGTTATTTTAAATTCGACAGAAACAAGAAGAGCCTGGAGCATATCGGAAGGGAGTCTTGGTTCAGGTCCAAAAACAGAATAGCGGTCCTGCATAAGGATATCTACGGCCGACAGATCGAGAGACCAAAATTTCTCAATAATCTGCCAGGTAGAATCCGGTAAAGAAGTTGCTGCATTAGGATAATATTTATGAAGTTGAGTCAGAACAAGTTTCTGATAGGCGGAATGACCGCCGATATTAATAGGTTTCAATGAAACACACCTCCAAATCAAAAAGTCTGTTCCGGCAGCGCCGAAACGATATGCCTTATTAATTAAGAGGCGCGAAGCGCCGCATTTTTTGAGGCGTTTGTCAAGTACTTTTTGAAAAAAAGGTGGAGAAAAAATAAAAAAGGACTCTCAGAAGCCGCATAAATAAAGGCTTAAAGATTCCGAGAGTCTATAATATTGTAAAGGAGAAATAACAAGGCTTGACACGGCAGTGTTGGCCAGGTTATGTACTGTATTAGAATGTACGATTGAAGATCTTTTGGAGTTCATTCCACCTGAAAAAGAGTAAAATTAATATGACTTAATAAATAAGAACTTGCGTATATGATCTTATGGATCATAAATGGCAAGTTCTTTTGCTTTTCTATTCCTCAATCTGAAAGATATCTTCTACCGTACATTTAAGATATTGTGACAGGCGGAGAGCTAATTCCAGTGAAGCATTGCGTTCGCCTCTTTCAATCCGGCTGATGCTCTTAGGATGTGCTCCAATGGCAATTGCCAGATCATCTTGATTTAGATTGTGCCTTTTTCGGATTTCTTTTAAATTACTGTTTACAGCCAATGAGATCACTCCTTTATCCAACTACTTTTCCAAAGATTTTCAAGGTATTAAATGGTTTAACCTGAATAGGTTCATATTCCTTATTGAGCGAGATCAGGAACAGGCCATTTTCGTCATCCTGCAGCTTCTTGCAGTATGCCTTCCCATCCAAATAGAAGATGCCAATCTCCCCATTCAGCAGGGATTCTTGCTGATGTACCCACACGATCTGACCATTCACAAAGCGTGGTTCCATACTGTTACCGCTTAGGCGGATGCCGAAATCTGCTTCTGCAGGTACTTCAGGACCTATCTCGATCATATCGAAGTGTTCCCCATCCAAAAATTCACCGATACCGGCAGAAGCAGGAAGATTGAACAGTCGGATGTTTCGCCGGAAAGGGATTACTTCACAGACTTTTTTCTGGTAGCGTTCTGATTCCGATAGGAGCTGTATGTATTCCAGGGCTTTTTCTTTTCCTTCTGTGTTAAGCAAGGAGAGAGCACTGAAGGGATTATATCCTAAAAAGGTCTCATAAATATCTTCTATACCCAGAATCTTGCACAGAGTGATAAAGGTAGGGATGCTGGGTGCCGCTGCATCTTTCTCCCATTTGGAGACTGCTTTGTTAGTTAGAGAATATCCATAGCCATTGATCGCTTCTGCTAATTCAGCCTGGGATAAACCTTTGTTTTTGCGGTATTCCGTGATAATACTGCCCAGAGTTCTCATATAAAAGACCTTCTTTCCTGTGTTTTGATAGTATAGAGTATATTACAAATGGGATAAAAAAGCAAGGGAAATCGTAAAATAAGAGAAAAAGTAAACCAAAGTGTCTGTTGAAATCGCAAATCAAGAGAGTTATAATAGGCCTACAGAGAAAGCAGAAGAAGTGATTTTCTGATGATGAGAAGAAGGGAGGTATCGTATGGGAGGCAGAACGATCCTGCATTCAGATATTAATTGTTGCTATGCTGCCATAGAGCATTTGCACCGGCCGGAACTGAACGGAAAACCGCTGGCGGTGGGAGGGGATCCGGAAAGCAGGCATGGGATCATATTGACGGCAGATTATATTGCAAAGAAGTATGGGGTAAAAACCGGTATGGCATTGTGGCAGGCAAAGCAGCTGTGTCCGGAATTAAATATTATTTCACCAAGAATGGATCTGTATCTTCGTTTTTCCAAAATGGCACATGAGATCTATGGAGAGTATACAGACCGGCAGGAAGCTTTTGGCATTGATGAAAGCTGGCTGGATGTTACGGACAGCGTAGGGATCAAAGGGGATGGTTACAAGATTGCTGCAGAGATAAACAATCGGATGAAGCAGGAGCTGGGGATCACAGTCAGCATCGGGGTTTCCTTTAATAAGATCTTTGCAAAGCTGGGTTCGGATTATAAGAAACCGGATGCTATCACCACAATGTATGACGGGGAGTATCAGGAAAAAGCATGGAAGCTTCCGGCAGCAGATCTTTTGTATGTAGGACGAAGTACCAGGCTGAAACTGGAAAAACTGGGGATTAGGACCATAGGAGATCTGGCACAGACGGAAGAAAAGATTTTAAACTGCTATCTTGGGAAAATGGGAAGCATACTTTGGGCATTTGCCAATGGATATGATGATTCACCGGTAAGGCAGGAAGATACTCATGCACCGATCAAATCTATCGGAAACAGTACTACAACACACAGGGATCTGGAAACAGATGAGGATGTAAAGATCATACTGTATGTCCTCGCGGAGAGTGTGGGTGCAAGGCTGAGAGAGAATGGATTCCGTTGCAGAGTGGTGGAGATCAGTCTGCGGGATAATGAATTGTATTCTTTTACCCGTCAGAAAAAATTAAATTATGCAACGAACATTACGGAAGAGATCGCAAAAGAAGCGTACCGTTTGTTTAGAGCAAATTATGACTGGAGAAAACCCCTCAGGAGTATTGGAGTCAGAGGAGCTGATCTGGTAAATGATAATTATTGGGAACAGATAGATCTGTTTGGAAACCAGCAACTTAGAGAAAAGCGGATGAGAGCAGATACTGCCGTTGATGATATCCGGAGACGATTTGGGTTTTATAGTATTCAAAGAGGTCTGATGTATCAGGATCGGAAACTATCTGCAGTGAATGCCAGGGAGGATCATACGGTTCATCCTCATGGGTATTTTGGTTAGGAAGGAGTTTTTATGGATAAACGAAAAGAAATGACGCTGCGGCAGTGTGCAGTCTATAATGGGATATTGGCATATCAAAAGGCACATGGATTTGCGCCCACGATACGGGAATTATGTGTGATATGTGGTCTTGCTTCTACAGCCAGTGTGTATTCCCACTTGAAAAGTCTGGAAAAACTGGGATATATCAAGAGAAGGGAAGATGCATCGAGAGCAATCGTTGTCATATAGGAGTATTGGGGAATGGAGAATTGTAAAGTATATGTTGATGTGATCGCAGAGTTTACAAAAGACGGGATGCTGAGACCGAAGAGCTTTACCTGGGTGGACGGAACCGTATATGAAATTCAGCGGATCAAGGATATCCGAAGGGCTGCCAGTTTAAAAGCCGGCGGGGTAGGACTCAGATATACATGTGTAGTAAATGGGCGTGACAGCCATTTGTATTACGAAGATAATAATATGTGGTTTTTGGAAAGATCCGGAGCGTGACTGTAAATATAGCAGTCAGTTCACTTCAAAGATCAGCATTTTGCCGGGGCATGAAAATGCGGCGGAACTCCCGGTAAAAGAACTTGCGAAGGTGATTTCCCTTTCCTTTACGAGTACAAGATAGAAATGATTTTGTATAATAAAGGAGTAAACTGAATTGGAGAATGGAAAAATTGAGATCCGTTGCAAAAGGCATAACTGCAACAGATTATTTATGAATTATCATGTTACAGGAGAAAATATTGAACTGAATCTGCAGGGGATAGAGCTGAAATGCGAAAAATGTAAGCGTGTACTTCGGATGAAAAGATATACCGAACAAATGCTGGTAGAATGTTCTGCAGACGGAGTGTTCAGGATATAGAGAAAAATAGAATCAGGCACCACCTGACAAGGGCGGCATGTAAATGCGGCAGCACCAAAGGCGCAGGGGAAAGATAACCGGGTAATGACGGTCTTTCCCTTGCGTTTATTTTATTTGCTGAAAAATCATTGTTTATGATGAGAGAATCGTCATAATTCATTGTTCATGATGAGGAAGGAAAAAGGGCAGTCTGGTAAAATGGAAGCAGAAAGGAGGTGACAGCATGATATTTCCGGATTATATACAGGAATTTGATGCTATGCAAATGGGGAAGCGCATACAGGAAGTCAGAAATCAAAAAGGAATCAAAGCGATTGATATGGCTATGCAATTAGATATGAGCACGAATCAGTATTCACGAATAGAGTGCGGATATTCTGTATGCACGACAAAGGTTCTGCACAAAATAGCTCAGTATCTGGAAGTATCGGCTGATTACCTTCTGTATGGCGGGGAGGAAAATGAGTACATAAAACAATTATATAAGTTGATCAAAGGAAAACAACCTAAGGAAATTGAGAAGATGCTTCAAGTAATGCAGATTATGGCATCATAATAGGAGAAATGATAACGAAGACAAAAATAGTGAAGTTTAAATAAGAAGTGGGAGAAGTGAAAAAGTGCTTCTCCTTTTTTATTGCTTTCTTGTTTAAAACAAATTTCTTTTTACTCCCCCAATAAAAACCTCATAAATAAAAAATCAACATGGGATGTGGATAAAACCGGAAAAGGTCAACATCCCATGTTGAGAAGAGTTTAATAGATTGTTTTATGCTATTAACAGATCACAGGTGAGCACCAAATGATCAACAAAAAGAAATGAGAGGTAAGAAAAATGCAGCTTGGGAAAAAAGAAAAAACGATAGATCAGCATTTTGAGGACATGCCGGAACAGGAACTGTTCTTAAAGATAAGAGATGATCTGTTGCATTCCCGAACGGGGATAAAGCTGGAAGAGCAGCTAACGGGGGATGATCCTGGAAAGCTGATCTCAGAGATGAATAGTTATATTTCCAGAATGTATCGAATCTCTGAGGAAAAGATCAAGCGGTTCGACGCTTATATCGAAAACTATATTTTTGGATTCCATGTTTTGACGGATTTGATGAAGGCAAAGGACATCTCAGATATCAAAGTATTGGCCTGGGACAATGTGCGGATCAAGCAGCTGGGGAGGCGAAAAAGTACCAATGTCAAATTCTGGTCCTCGGAAGACTACAGGGGATCTGTGGAAATGTTTGCTGTAAAAAACGGTATCAACCTTGGAAATGTAAATGCCATACAGACTTTCACGGACAAAAGGAGTAGTGATGAGTTTATCTATCGATTCAATATTTCTACCGGTGTGATCAATAGTACAGGAGAGCCGTATCTCCATATCAGAAAGATACCGAAGGAGAAGAAAACGGTGGAGGATCTCATAGACCTGCAGATGTTGGATGAGGGGATGACGGAATATCTGAATCAGAGACGAGATGAAGGCTATATGATCATTTGCGGTAAAAACGGTTCTGGAAAGACATATCTGCTGAATGCTCTTTTGGACGAGATACCAGATTTTGAGTCGGTGTTGGTAGTGCAGGAAAATGAAGAATTATTTAGCAATACCCACCCGGATATGATGTTCCAGCATATTGCGGTACGCCGTGGGGATAAGAAGATTAACTACAGCCTGAAGGAACTGGTGATCAATGGCTTGTTGACAGATATTGACTATATTGTGATCGGTGAGATCAAGGGTGAGGAAGCATTGCACTTCATCACAGCGGCTTTAACCGGCTGCAAGGGTATGACTACGATACACAGCATTGACGCAAAAGGAGCCTTGGATAAGTTGGCGGATTACTGCAAATGGGCCAGTGACTACAGTAGAGGCGAGATACTCAAACTGCTCTCCTGTGTAAAGACCATCGTTCATGTAGATGATTTTCAGGTACAGGAGATCGTAGTAAATCATGGTTGGGACGAGAACACCGGGGAAAACCACCTAGAGACAGTCTTTGACAGGGGGAAAGGAGTGAACCGGATATGACAGTAGCAACCATATGCATGAAAATGGCGATTCTGATTTTTCTGGGAGTAGGAATGTACTGCCTGATCAAATGGATTCAAGCTTACGATCCAATGCTGCAGATCAGAGAAAAAGTAGATGATTTGGACCGGCAAAGGATCCTGGATAGCGGAAATCGCAAGAAGAATCGTTTTGAACGTTCTTTGGACAGGCTGGATGAACAGCTGACCCAGTCAGGATTAAAAAAAATATTGCCAAAGGCAACAGTGGAGATATTCGTCTTGTTCAATGTTCTGGAATTTACACTGGTATTCCTGTTGGCAGGAGAAGGCATTTTGATCCCGTTTCTGGAAGCTGGAATGGCGGTATATCTGAACAAACTGATTGTTGAGCTGTTCAGATATCGCAACAAGAGGATTACAGAAAAGCATTTGTTGGAGCTTTTGAATCTGATCAGTGATTTCTCCATATCAGAGAATGAAATCACAACAATTTTATACAAATGTGGACAACTGATGCCGGAGCCGCTACGGAGTGCGTTAATACAGTGCCATATGACCACCAGGAGCACCGGTAATACAGAACAGGCTCTGTATGAGCTTCGACGAGGTAATGACCACTTCCTTTTTAAGGAGATCATTCTTCTATTAGAACTTTGCAGTCACAGTGACAGCAATTATCAAAAGGTAGTGACAGGCTGCAGGGAGATGGTAAACAGCTATCTGAAGGAAGAAAAGGAAAAAACTTCTGTAGTACGAGGACTGATCGGCGAGGCGGCACTGATGACAGGTGTAGCACTTTATGGAATCAGCACAATGCTTAGAGAGTTCGCAGGTGATGTTGGATTGGGAAATAACATAGTGGATTTCTTTTTCTACAATCCTGCAGGCCGTATCTGTTTGATCATATACGCAGCGTTGTTCTTTGCCATGATCCAAGTGATCTTAAAGTTTGCGAAAAGGTAGGTGGTAGGGATGAGAAATGTATTTGATCAGATCGTCGGTATATTTGCCGGGTTTAGTACAAGCCAGATGCACTTGTTTCTTTGTATCACAGCAATAGTGATCTGCAGCCTGGCAGGCTATTTGAGTTATTGGTTTTATCGCAAGGGTAGACAGTTACAGGAAGAGGAATTTGCAGAGAAGGTGAAGGAGTCTTTAGAAGATTCCTTCCGAAAAGGCAGGTACTTCAACTACCGGAAGCTGCAGAAGTGGTTAAAGTCCATCGGTGCGGATTACGCCATCAAAGGATTTGGGGACCCGTTTAAGTTTGTCATGATCAATCTGCTTCTGGCGGTAGGGATTACAACAATCTTTGGATTGCTGGGAAGCCTGTTTACAGGCGTGGGTGTGGCAATCGCCTTTGTAGTGACAGAGATCCTGATGCTGATATTGATCGACCAGAAAAGCAATAGGGAAATGCTGGATGATATTTCATTTCTGTATGATGCTACAGCAATCCAGCTTAACAGCGATATCTATATCGCGAAGGCAGTGACTAACTGTCTGACTTATATCCAGAATGAGCGCCTGAAACATGCTTTGACGGAGCTGTGCAACAACATAGTTCTAGGCGGGGATGTAAGAGCAGCTACTAAAGATTTTAGTGAAAAATTCCATAATGAATATCTTGATACTTTTTGTAGCGTGATCGTGCAGATTACCGCAGAAACTGGGGAAGCAGGTAAATTGATCGAGGATATGTCAAAACAGTTGATGGTCCTGAAAGAAACTACTTTTTCAGAAAAGAAGAAAGCTACAGAAAATAAGCTGCAGCTTTGTATCATCGGAATATTCATCGTTTTCACTGTTCTTATATTTTTCCTTTGCATCGCCAGTATGACCGGCAGTGCAGACATACTTTTCTAACGGTATAAGGGGCAAAGACCTTTTATATATAAAAAATTTTAAGGAGGTTTCCAAATGAGAAACAAAGTGAACGCTCTTGTAGCCGGAGCAAAGGTTAAGGCTATGGAAGTAATGAACAGAAAGGACGCCGGCATTGAGACCCTTATGGTGATTGCGCTGGTATGTGTAGTGGCAGTATCCCTTACTGCAATGTTCAGAACAGAAGCAGGTACCCTGATCGACAGCATCTTTGATACCATGAGCAGCAATATTAATACCACTCTGTTCAAAGAATTCGGTGCTTAATCCGAAGGAGGTTTAGGCAGATTTCTATCTGCCAGTGCGGTCACATAAGGTGGCCGCACAGACAACTGAATATGGAACCGGGACGAAGAGTCCTAATACAAATCAATCAAATTTATGGAGGTAACAAACAATGAGAAACAAAGTAAACGAAATTATGGTAGGCGCTAAGAACAAGGTTGCAAAGGTATTTTCTAAGAAGGATGCAGGTATTGAAACCCTTATGGTGATCGCCCTGGTATGTGTGGTAGCAGTATCCCTTACTGCAATGTTCCGTACTGAAGCAGGTACCTTGCTTGACAGTATCTTTAGCACCATGACTACCAATATCAATGATGTTCTGTTTAAAGAATTTACCCTTTAATCCGGCATCTTTGAACATATGAATTACTGCGGGTAATTCCTGCAAAACCTGGGCAGGGAGTCAGATCTCTGCCCTATTTTAATTATAAGGAAGATGAGGAAACCAAAATGTTAAGAAGAAAGGACAAAGGTATTCTTGATCAATTTCTTCCTGCTATCGTGGTGATCGTGTTGCTGGCTGTACTTTGGACCGGATCCATGATCAGTGCATCC
This sequence comes from Lachnospiraceae bacterium, assembly GCA_017465845.1. Lineage (GTDB taxonomy): Bacteria > Bacillota > Clostridia > Lachnospirales > Lachnospiraceae > Acetatifactor. The sequence goes on from JAFTVH010000125.1 coordinate 10,610, forward strand.
AATATTGACAGGAGCAGTGATATTCAACAGGTGGCACGCGCTTATCTGCTTAGAATGGAGACAGATGGCTGCTTGACAGAAGAAAATCGTAACCTGCTGTTGACAGAA
>JAFTVH010000126.1 GCA_017465845.1 Lachnospiraceae bacterium
CCTCTTTACTGATCTGTTCTTTCGCAGCGTTGATGATTTCATCGGAAAGTCCCAGTTTGGAGGAAATGGCAAAAGCATTACTCTTGCCGGGGATACCAATTAACAGTCTATAGGTAGGCTTTAACGTTTCCACATTAAATTCACAGCAGGCGTTTTCCACGAAGGAGGTGGAAAGTGCATAAATCTTCAGCTCGCTGTAATGTGTCGTAGCCATGGTGCGGATGCCTCTGTCATGCAGGTAATTCAGGATGGCAATAGCCAGCGCAGCACCTTCCGTAGGGTCGGTTCCTGCTCCCAACTCATCGAATAAGCACAGGGAATCCGCATCAGCATGGGCCAGAATGTGGACAATGCTCGTCATATGAGAGGAGAATGTGGATAAACTCTGTTCAATACTCTGTTCGTCGCCGATATCTGCATACACTTCCGTGAAAATGGACAGCTCGGAACGGTCCAGTGCCGGAATGTGAAGACCGGCCTGACCCATAAGGGTGAAAAGTCCCACTGTTTTCAGGGAAACTGTCTTACCGCCGGTGTTGGGACCGGTGATGACCAACAGGTCGAAGTCTTTACCAAGATGAATATCGATGGGCACGACCTTCTTTTTATCTAAGAGAGGATGGCGACCCTTTCGGATATTGATATAATGGTCTTCATTAAAAATCGGCTGGGTAGCATTCTGATCCATGGCAAGCTTGGATTTGGCAAAAATGAAATCCAGTTTTGTCATAAGCTGCTGGTTAGTGCGGATTTCCGGCACATGATCGCCTACCTGGGCGCTCAAAGTGGCCAGAATTACTTCAATTTCCTTCTTTTCTTCCAGTTCCAGTTCCCTAAGCTGATTGTTCAGGCTGACTACGGCAGCCGGCTCAATGAAAAAGGTAGAGCCGGTGGAGGACTGGTCGTGTACCATACCGGTGACCTGACTCTTGTACTCTGCTTTTACCGGAATACAGTAGCGATTATTACGCATGGTGATGACGGCATCCTGCAGATAGGTGCGGCAGGAACCGTTTACCATGGAAATAAGCTGGGAATGAATCTTATCGTTGGTGAGGAGCATGTTGCGGCGGATAGATTTTAACTTGGGGCTGGCATCATCGGCAATCTCTTCTTCCGAAAGGATGCAGCGGTTGATCTCAGCAGCCAGCTGTGTCAGTGGAGTCAGCAGCTCAAAATATTCGTCCAGGCTGTCGGAGGGCGCATCTTCCCTCTCTTTTCTTCCATAGGTTTTGATACGGTTTACATTATCGAGAAGCTTGGCAACCTTCAAAAGCTCCTGCGTTGACAGGGTGCTTCCGATTTCCAGAGTTCTCAGTGAGAAGCCGATATCGTAGTTTCCGCCGAAGGATGTGCTGCCTTTTTTAAATAATCTGCTCAGACCGTCTCTTGTTTCATTCTGAGCCTTGCGGATTTCATCGATGTCCACCATGGGAATCAGCTCCTCGCAAAGCTTTTTGCCCGGTGCAGAGTCTGCTTTTTCTACTAAAAGCGCGATGATTTTATTATATTCTAATGTTCTTAAAACTTTTTCGTTCATGACTGTAAATCTCCATAAAAATTGAAAGTCATTAATACCATTCTTTCAAGGCATATGCAGCTGCTGATCGGTCTGCAAATGTGGGATTTTGCCTACAAGCCAAGTATACCACAACCCCCACCCACTGGAAAGCGCTTTTTCTTTACTTTTCACGCAGAATCATATATACTTAATATTATCTATGCATTTGTAACCAGGTATTCGTTTTCACCAGGGAGGCTTTTTTATGCCGGATAAACAAGATAAGCAAAATGAGCAGAAAGAATTTATTATCGAGAAGATCAAGGAGCGTCCTGTAAACAAGAAAAAACTGATGCGCAGGACCTTAACTACCGCTGCCATGGCGGTCATCTTTGGTTTGATTGCCTGCTTTACATTTTTAATATTGGAACCGATCATCAGCAACTGGCTGTATCCGGAAGAGGAGCCCAATATTGTACTTTTCCCGGAAGATCAGGAGGAGATGAGCCCTGAGGAGATGCTTTCCGATACCATGCAGAATTTGCAGCAAAGCTTGCAGCAGAATTCACAGAACGCTCAGAATGAGAAAGATAATCAAAATGGGCAGCGGGAGGAGAATGTTAACCCTCCGGAAAGTGTCGTACTGGAAGAGGAACAGATTCAGGAAATCTTGTCAGGTGTTACTTTGGATTTGGAAAATTATCGGGAATTGTATAGTGCTTTGTCCGGTTATGTAAATGAGTTGAATCATTCAATGGTGACGGTAACGGGCATCAGCTCTGATGTGGACTGGCTGAACAATGTAATGGAGAGCAGCAAGCAGTCGTCAGGTGTAATAATTGCTAATAATGGCAAGGAGCTTTTGATTTTGGCCGATTATGGTCCTATCAAAAAAGCAGAGAGATTATCTGTAACGTTTTATGATGGCAGCAAGGCAGATGCTTATATAGTAAAATCTGATGAAACAACGGATTTAACAGTGGTTGCGGTGGATTTAAACAGTCTGTCCAAGGAATTTGTAGACAATATAGGTTTTGCTGCTTTGGGGTCTACCAATATCAGGAAAAATACCGGAACGCCGGTTATTGCGCTTGGCAGCCCCATGGGAAGCACCGGCTCTATAGGCTATGGTATCATTGCCGCTGAAAGTCAGGTACTCAAAGTGGACGCCAGATATAAGATGCTTCAGACGGACATCTACGGAAGCCAGAATGCAGGCGGGTTCCTTTTTAATATGCAGGGACAGCTGATTGGTGCGATTACGAGTAATTCCGGTACGGACATGAGGAACCTGATCGTGGCTTACGGAATTTCTGATCTGCGTAAGCTGATTGAAAAATTGTCCAATAACATACCGGTAGCTTATATGGGGATCACAGGCATCGATGTAAGTGAGGAAGCTAATTCAGAACTGAATGTACCTTTCGGTGCTTATGTAAAGGAAGTGGCAAAGAATTCTCCGGCCATGATGGCAGGCATACAACAGGGTGATGTCATCGTATTTATGGATGGAAGTGAAATCCAAAACTTCAGTGAATATATAAGAGTACTGATGAATGCAGAAGCAGGTGAGACGATTGAAGTAACGCTGATGAGACAGTCTCAGGAAGAATATAAGGAAATGACTCTGACCATTACACTGGGCGAGTCAGGAAAAGAGGGCTAAAAATGAAATACATTAAAGATTTAAGAGAAGGCGACAGGGTATTTGATATTTACCTGTGCAAGCATAAACAGGCGGCAGTGACCAAGAACGGCAAGCCTTATGAAACAGTCATCCTTCAGGACAAGACAGGCACAGTGGATGCCAAAGTATGGGAACCAAATAACCCGGGTATCGGCGAATACGATACACTGGATTATATCGAGGTGTACGGTGAAGTCACTAATTTCCAGGGTTCTCTCCAGGTCAATGTAAAGAGAATCCGCGTCTGCAAGGAGGGAGAATATAATCCTGCAGAATATCTGCCCGTCAGCTCCAAGGATATCGACCAAATGTATCAGGAGCTTCTGGGATACATAAAGAGCATTCAGAATACATATTTAAAACAGCTGTTAGAGTCTTTCTTTGTAAAAGATCAGGCTTTCATCAAGGCTTTCAGGACTTCTTCTGCGGCAAAGACTGTCCATCACGGTTTTGTAGGTGGACTTTTGGAGCATACTTTAAGTGTAACTAAGCTGTGTGACTATTACTGTAAGGCTTATCCTATTTTGAAAAGAGACCTGCTGTTAACAGCCGCTATGTGCCATGATATCGGCAAGACAAAGGAGATATCTCTTTTCCCGGAAAATGATTATACAGATGACGGTCAGCTGCTGGGACATATCGTGATGGGCTCTCAGATGATTGGGGAAAGGGCGGCTAAAATTGAGAATTTCCCTCACGTAGTGCTGGCTGAGCTGCAGCACTGTATTTTGGCTCATCATGGAAAATATGAGTATGGTTCTCCTAAGATTCCGGCTATTATTGAGGCGCTGGCACTGAATTATGCCGATGATACCGATGCAAAGCTGGAGACCTTTAAGGAGATTCTGGAAAATACAAATGAGACGGGATGGCTGGGATATAATCGGTTATTTGAGTCGAATTTGAGAGCTACAAGATTAGAGTAAGCGTCGAAGCGGATTGCGAAGATCCGCCTGAGTAAAATGATTGGAAATAACTTTCCGGAGGTTTGTATGGATTATCGGAAAAATGACCTGGTGACAGTGACAATAGAAGATATGGGAACAGAAGGCGAAGGCATTGGCAAAGTGGATGGATTCACTCTGTTCATCAAAGACGCAGTCATCGGTGATACTGTGGAAGCCAGAATTTTAAAGAGTAAAAAGCATTATGCTTATGCCAGATTAGAGAAGGTGATCACACCTTCTCCTTTTCGTGCTGAGCCAAAATGTCCCTATCACAGACAGTGCGGCGGCTGCCAGATTCAGGCGCTCAGCTACCAAAAGCAGCTGGAATTCAAGGAGTCCAAGGTCAGGAATAATCTGATCCGCATCGGCGGCTTTGACGAGACCTTCATTGACAGTGTCATGGAGCCTATCGTGGGAATGGACAATCCTTACAATTACCGAAACAAGGCCCAGTACCCTGTAGGCACCGACAAAAACGGCAACATTGTCACAGGCTTCTATGCCGGCCGTACGCATTCTATCATTGCTAACACCAACTGTTATCTTGGAGTTCCTCAGAATGAGGAAATCTTAAAGTGCATTTTATCCTATATGGAGCGCAATAAAGTAACAGCCTACAACGAGGAGAACGGTCAGGGTCTGGTGCGCCATATCCTCATTCGTACCGGCTTTACCAGCGGTGAAATCATGGTATGTCTTGTCATCAATAAAAAAACGGCAAAGCTGTCATATCAGGCTTCCGGCATCCAGAAGCAGAATAATGAATTCCTGCCCGCTCAGGGCGAGTTGCTTCGCGACCTGGCATCCATCAAAGGAATGACAAGCGTGTCAGTCAGCATCAATACCGAGAAGACCAACGTGATCATGGGAAAAGAGATTCATTGTCTCTGGGGCAGTCCTACCATTCAGGATACGATTCATGTCCGGGACATGCAGAAGGAAGGGTATCCTTTTACCGGGCAGGAGCTGACCTTTAAGATATCACCGCTTTCTTTTTATCAGGTGAATCCTGTGCAGACGGAGAAGCTGTATAGTCTGGCGTTAGAGTATGCCGGGCTTACGGGACAGGAGACGGTATGGGATCTGTACTGCGGAATCGGTACGATTTCACTTTTCCTGGCTGCGAAGGCAAAGCAGGTGTATGGAGTGGAGATTGTGCCACAGGCTATTGAGGATGCGAAAGAGAATGCGGTGAGAAATGGCATTGAAAACGCAGAGTTCTTTGTGGGGAAGGCTGAGGAAGTGCTGCCGCAGAAATATCGGGACGAAGGGATTTATGCGGATGTGATCGTGGTGGATCCGCCAAGGAAAGGGTGCGATGAAGCCTGTCTGGGGACTATGCTTCAGATGAAGCCGGAGAGGATTGTGTATGTGAGCTGTGACTCGGCGACACTGGCCAGGGATTTAAAGGTGTTGTGCGATGGGGGGTATGAGGTGAAACGGGTTCGGGCGGTGGATCAGTTTCCGATGAGTGTGCATACAGAGACTGTTTGCCTCTTGGGCAACCGAAAACCAGATGTCCGTGTGAAAATTTCTGTGGAAACGGAAGAATTAAAGAAGAAAGAAAAATAGTAAACGGTTATAGCCAACTGGGAGGTGGTAAATCGTGATAAGTTCAAAAACTTCAATTGATATGATAGAGACAGGAAAACGTTTGAGAAAACTCGCTCAAAGAAATGGTTATAGTGTAAAGGATATTCAACAATATCTGGGCTTATCTTGTCCACAACCTGTGTATCGATGGTATAAGGGCGTTATTCTGCCATCAGTAGATAATTTATTGAGACTAAGTGAACTCTATCAAGTTCATATGGAGGAATTGTTGGTTAGAACCGGATATATATTGAGTTACGACGTAGAAAAGATGAAGAATGAGAATTTAGAAGAACGGATCAAAGCATATTACTTTAAATTGGTGGCATAATGATTTTGGACTATCCGTCCAATGAAATAATTGGATAAGTGTTTTACTATAAAAGAAAAACATAGGAGACACTTATAATGACAAGAGGAAAAATTATTTTAATTCAAGGTGATATGCAGGTATATGTTACATGCGAGTTTAATGGAGACATGCATCCAAATATGCATGGAGAAGAGGTTTTGGAGTGTTTCAAAAACGGAGTGTTCCAAAACTATAGGGGCTATGAAAGGTTCGTTGGAAATTTTAATAGAAAATATTTTGGCTATGATGAGGAGCTGATTAGAGAATCAATTGGATGTGGCAAACGAACAATTGATGTAACAAAAAATTGGACTGATTATTTATATATCATAAATGAATCTTCTGATGAGTGGAGCATTAAAACAAAGGAGAATGGGGAAAAATTACTTCCGCATTCTCTGGCGATTATACATTATCAGACGGTAAGTAATATAGTGATTCGAAAAGATGAGGAGAATTTAGAAAAAACAAGTATTCTGAGTGAACAAGAATTTGTTGATATTTTAAATCGACTTCGAGAAGCTTCTGACTTGCTAGAACAAGTGAATAAAATATTTCGTGACAGTAGAGAAAATGTAGAAAATGATTTTTGCAATGCGGCTGCTATGCAAATCTCACATGAAAGTACAGTTGTGTTTCTTTTAAAGAAAATGCTGCATGATAAATATGACTACATCGAGCATTTTATTTATGAACTTGATTATGGACGTAAGTACGAAGCAGGAATGATAACAGATGAGAATGGTCAAGATATAGATATACATACTCCGAGTTTGTTATATGATTTTATTTCAAATAATGGTATTATATGCCAGAAAGAGGTGTAATCATATGGCAAATGAAAAAAAGACTGAATTTGAAATCATGGAGATTAATGAAGCTACGCTTCAAAGTAAGATTTATTTGGTTCGCGGGCAGAAAGTAATGCTGGACTTTGAATTGGCAGAGATATATGGATATACAACTACTCGTTTCAATGAACAGGTAAAAAATAACATAGAGAAATTCGATGATGATTTTATGTTTGAATTGACCAAGGAAGAGTTTGAAAACTTGATGTCGAAAAAATCGACATCAAGTTGGGGCGGAAGAAGAAAATTACCAAAGGCATTTACAGAGCAAGGAATTTATATGTTAATGACGGTTCTTCGTGGAGAACTTGCGATTAAACAAAGTAAGGCGTTGATTCGTACATTTAAGAAGATGAAAGATTATATTATTGAGAATCAGGATTTAATTGGTGAACGAGAATACTTGCAATTATCGATGCAGATTTCTCAAAATATACATACTACCATGGAATTGCGCTCTGACTTAAATGATGTGGAAGATCAGATGGCGGAAGTTATGGACAGGCTTAGTAATGTGGTTACTCACTCTGAATTATCTGAGGTTATGAATGAATTCGGAGAACCACATATTAAACGAGGGTATTTGGTTTTGAATGGAAATCCGTTTAAAGCAGATGTTGTTTATGATGAGATTTACAGACAAGCAAAGAAGTCTGTTTTTATCGTGGATAATTATATTGGACTGAAAACGCTGGAGAAACTAATCAATATTCAGGATGGGGTGGCTGTATCTATCTTCAGTGATAACCTTGCAAAGGGTCTAAGAAAAAATACATATATAGATTTCTGTAAAGAATACCCGGATTTGAGTATTCAATTGTTTCATTCGGGTGGGATATTTCACGATAGATATATTGTCCTGGATTATGGAACAGATGATGAAAAAGTATTTTTATGCGGAGCATCTTCGAAAGATGCTGGTGGCAGAATCACATCTATTTTGGAGGATCCTGATAGAATGAAATATGATTCAATGATAAAGGATTTACTTAAAAATAATCAACTGGTATTGAAGTGAGCCTGTGATTCGCATTAATAGTTAATATGTAAAGTGTATTGAATGATGCAATTCGGTTGCCTGGCGAAAATACAATACAGTCGAAACGGTATTAAATGCAAAAGACACTTGTTATTATTTGCAAAGGGAGATTTCTCCGGATTGATCTTTGATGAATCGCAGAAAGAGAGTGGATGCAAAGTACCGATATCCGGACCCCGGAGGCGGAGCCTCAGGGCTCCGTCCCTGCCCGATACTGTGTAGGCGTAAGCCCCACCTCCTGCTTGAATTTCCTGCCAAAGCTGTTAACATTCGTATACCCCACAGCGCCGCTGATCTCATCCACGGACATATCCGTGGTGTGCAGAAGCTCTTTGGCCCTGTCTATGCGCAGCGTCGCCAGATAGTCCGAAAAATTCATATGCAGTTCCTGTTTGAACAGAAGGCTCATATAGGAAGAACTGATATTGAACTTGTCTGCCAGCGTGAGAATGGAAAAATTAGGATCACAGTAAGATTCTCTGATCACCTGCAAAAACTGTTCCGAATCGATAAATTTCCGGGTGATCTTCTGCTCGCAGAGGTCCACAAGACGGTGCAAGTTGGCAGCAATTTCCTCTGCTTTTTCTTCATAAGGGCAGCTGCGGCAGAAAAAGAGGGTTTCAAAGTATATATTACTGTAGGAATGAAACTTGATATGTGACATATTCATGTAGTTAATGATAACTGTCAGCATATCTATAATAATACATTGTGTCAGGAACTGTGGTGTCATTTCGGGGGCGGCTGCGTAATATCCGGTAAGGGCAAAGAGCTCATCGATCATCTTACCGGCAGCGTGGAACTGATTGTTGGTCAGGACCTCGGAGAGCTGCAGCAGCTGTTCATGAGGGTAGATGTCGAACTGTGAATCCACGGAAATATTGCTTAAATCCACCACAGGGATATTTTCCCAGAGACTGACAGCCTGCCCGGTTCTTTTGCGGAGGAAGGGAATATCCAGCAGAGAGTCTGAACCGACACTGACGATAGAAAGGATTCCCTGCGCCTCGTACAGCGCGCTGCATAATTTCTTTATCTGTTCCGCTACATTCTTTTCATCCCCGGTGTAATTTATTAAAATGGATATATTTTCTGCCTCTGATTCCAGAAGAATGCAGACCAGATCCGCAGGAAATGCGGCAAGAAATAGGCCCTGCAATGCATCCCAGGAGAGAGGTGCTGCGGTAAAGTGAAACTTCAGGACGAACATCAGGTTGTGTGCATTGGGGTCGAAGAAAGAGTCGATATCAACCTGGGCGGCTCTGTTGTCGGTGTTTTTAAACGGGATGCTGGACTCAAACAGGGACTTATGCATGAAGTTCTGATAATTGTCCAGTTTGCTTTTCAGGTGCAGAATCTCATCTTCCGAATTTGCAAAGGCAGACTCAATCTGATGGAAATAATTCTGCCCGCGAACCGGATCGGGTACGATCTTGTGAGTCAGCCTGTGGAGCGGCAGGTAGGTAATCCGCATGGCAAGAAGAATCAGGAAGAAGCCGGCTACACTAAGCAGCATAATGGTCAGATAGGATTCTGCAAACACGGAGTCAATCTGTTTGTGCAGGGTGTCGTTGGATAAAAGGAACACCATGGAAAAATTTTTTATGATATCCGTGTGAACACAGAGAGAAACGGAATCATTTATGGAAAAAATACCGTTCACAAGCGTCAGGGAATCCAGATAAGGAGAGAGCAGATCGGAATGTATACCGGTTATTACCTCCTTATTTTGATTGAGCACCGCAATGGCGGGTGTTTCCTCTGTAATCAGGGATTCAAATTGTTGTATAAAGGCGCTGCTGTCGAGGATATAAAAATAAAGGTAGCGTTTGGTGGAATGAAGGGGCGGAAAGTAGAGCAG
>JAFTVH010000021.1 GCA_017465845.1 Lachnospiraceae bacterium
CTTTCACTTCGTCATTGGTAGACAATGAGCCTAACTTCTCGCCGTCTGTATTTGGAAGACTTCTTACATTTACAGTTTTCTGTGCATACATGGTAGCGTCCATATCATTATATGTATATTCCAGCTTAGAACCCGCTGCTATTCTTGTATCTGTCAAATCACAACCATTGCACTTAGCAGTTTCTGTTCCGTCTGCCACGTATGTAGCATCATTGTTAGAAGTATAATTCTCGTAGATATGACCTAATGCTTTGATTGGTTCAGTATAAGTATCACCACATTCGCAAGTGAAAGTTGCTTCTCCATCTGTTTCACAAGTTGCTTCGGTTGTGATTGTCTCAACATATGCGTGTTCATGTGGTGCTTCGGTTGACTCCGGTGTTGCAGCCTGCTCTGGTGTCGTTTCTGTTGTGGATGTGGATACTTCCGTTACTGTTTCATTACTTTCTGACACATTAGAAGCAGAACCACAACCAACAAATAAAGTCATAGTTAATGTGATAGCGGTTAATACTAATGCTAATTTCTTCTTCATTTTTAGCGTCCTCTTTTCTGTGGTATTTCATATATCAGACCTAATTATACTCGGATATTCACACATAATCAAGAAAGGCATTAAAAAAACGGAAACGTTGTATTTATCAACGTTTCCGTACCTTTTACTAATAGCGAGAGGGGGATTCGAACCCTCGACACCACGGGTATGAACAGTGTGCTCTAGCCAACTGAGCTATCTCGCCACAATATGAAACAGCTTTCGCTGTAGTGGAACCTATAGGGCTCGAACCTATGACCCTCTGCTTGTAAGGCAGATGCTCTCCCAGCTGAGCTAAGATTCCATTTGGGTGCTTTCGCAACCGACTAGGTCAGTATACTATGGGACTGGCCTTTTGTCAACATCTTTTTGAGAAAATTTTACATACAATTGGTACAACTATTACCAATCTTATTATTCCGGCCCCGAAAAAAGAGGATGCATTCACACCACATAACATGAGAGAAGCATAAGAAACGCTTCTCTCATAAATAATACTCCTTTAACAGATTACATTCTTTCCGGCGCAGAGAATCCCAATAAATCGATACAGGTCTCCAGTACATCCCTGGTCAATACCAACAATGCAATATAGCCCTGCTTCTTGGTCTCATCTTCCTCAGCCAGAATCTTGGTCTCATGATAGAACTTGTTGAAAGCATTGGCCAAATCATAAATATAGGCACATACCTTGTGAGGCGCAGTCTCCTCACAGGCAGTTTCCAGCATTGCATTAAACTTCGCCAGTTCCAGCATCAGTGTCTTTTCATAGTCACTGCTTGCCAGACCGAATGCTCCATCCTCTGCAATCACGCCGCCCTGCTCCTTGTACTTATTCAAAATGGATTTGATACGTACAATGGTGTACAAAATATAGGGACCGGTATCTCCCTCAAAGGAAGTAAATTTGTCAATATCAAAGATATAGTCCTTAGAAGCCTGGTTGGACAAATCACCGTATTTGATAGCAGAAAGTGCCACGATACCGGCAGTCTGTCTTGCTTCCTCTTCGGATACATCTCTATTATCGGTAATCTTTCGATACATCTCATCATTAATATCCTGAATCAGGGTCTCCAGACGCATCACACCACCCTCACGAGTCTTGAAAGGCTTGCCGTCCTTACCATTCATGGTACCGAAACCGATATGAATCATCTCTGTCTGGGGCTTCACCAGCTTGGTCTTACGGGCACAACGGAATACCTGCTCAAAATGCAGTGCCTGACGCTTGTCTGTCAGATAAATCATCAAATCCGGATCATAATCCTTTACACGCTCCATAATAGTAGCCAGGTCCGTGGTGGTATAAAGAGCCGCGCCGTCAGACTTCAAAATCATACAGGGAGGAAGTTCCTTGGTGTCGCTCTCTTCCTTTACATCTACTACCAGTGCACCCTCGCTCACATATGCGTATCCCTCGGCCTTCATCTGCTCAGCCATACCGGGAATCACATCATGTACATCGGATTCACCCTTCCAAAGCTCGAAATCCACATTCAGATTGGCATAATTCTTTTTCAAATCAGGAATGGAAATATTAATAATGTGCTTCCAAAGGGCACGATGACCACGCACGCCGGACTGCAGCTTGAAGGTAGCATCCAAAGCCCTCTGCTTATAATCCTCATCTTCCTTGGACTTCGCAGATGCAGTGGGATAAATCTCTCCTAATTCTGTAATGGTAAAGGGTGCTTCCGCAGGATATTCAACCTCATAATTTTCATCAAAGTATACCAAATCAGGCTGACGCTCCTGTAATTCGGTAATAATCAGACCCATCTGCAGTCCCCAGTCTCCCAGATGGATATCAACGATAATATCATGACCAGCGTAACGAACTATTCTCTTGATACTTTCACCGATAATGGCAGAACGTAAATGTCCTACATGCAAAGGCTTCGCCACATTGGGTCCGCCGTAATCAATGATTACCTTCTTAGGCTTCTTCGGCATCTCCAGGCCAAACTTCTCATCCTTGGCCATATCTGTAAGAAACTGACGCAGATACTCCTCAGACAGCTTCAAATTCAGGAAACCGGGAGGTACTGCCACTGCTTCCTTGAAAGCCTTGCTCTCTGCCAGCTGTGCTACTACTTCATTTGCAATCATGATAGGTGCTTTCTTGTACTGCTTAGCACCTGCCATGGCACCGTTACACTGATATTCACATAAATCCGGACGATTGGAAATAGTCACTCTGCCCAAATTGCTGTCATAGCCGGCAGCGGCAAAGGCCTGTCCCATTTCCTCGGATAATAAATCTAAAAGTTTCTTCATCTTCCTCAATCCTTTCTTGGATTCTTCACTTACCTATCTGTATAATATATCCTAAATTTAGAAATCTGGCAACATGGAAATCCGATAAAATCAGTGATTTTTAGCCCCAAACGCTTTTCCAAAGCAAAAACTTTTCATCTTCTTGCCACTCACCGTTTTTGCCGCTCCCTCTCCGCCTTGGAAAAGGCACATCCGCAGTAATCCTGACGGTACAATCCGTATTCCTCTGATAATTCCACAGATCTTTTATAACCATTCTTCTTTTTGAAATCCGAAGGAAGCCAGACAGCATCATACTCCTCAGCCAAGCGTTCTCCTATTTCATTGAGCAAGGGCGCATTTTTCAAAGGGCTAATGGTCAGGGTAGTCCCAAAGTAATCATACCCTTCCTCCACTGCCAGCTTCGCAGTCTCCCTAAGGCGCATATCAAAGCATATGGCACATCGCTCTCCCCCCTCAGGACAATGCTCATAGCCTTTCACTGCCTCCAGGAAGTGTCGAGGGTTCGAATCCC
>JAFTVH010000127.1 GCA_017465845.1 Lachnospiraceae bacterium
CGCATACCTATACTATATAGACATTATACCTCTACATGGTAAAAAAGTCCAGGGTTATGTGCGAGAATGTATAGCACTCATAACCCTGGATGAATTCAGGCTTTATCTGATTTCTAAATTTTCTTCATGAAAGAACCCTGGGTACATCGTCCCCCAAATAATCGGACTAAATATACTACTCCAGGTTCAGCTTTCGGGTAATGATGTAATTGCTGAGGAAGTAGAGAACAATTGCAGTGATCAGGTTGATCAGAATACTGATGGTGTAGGTCGGGGTGGTGGTCATGCTCATGGTCACGTTTACTTCCTGAATCATCTGCTGGGTGGTGTAGAAGGTTATGGGAATCATAACCAGGCTGGAGATGATCTGGAGGGCAACGGTGATGGCAAAGTAGCTGATAATGGACATCATCACTTTATGTTTGGAGGAAAGCTGGCCTATAGTAATGGCGCCGAATAAAATCATCATGGAGCAGAAGGCACCTATGATGATCTGAAGCAGGTAGAGAAGTGCTTCTTTCACGATACCCGCTCCGAGGACAGATTCGATGGCATATATAATGTCATCCCAGTTGGCTGCCAGTTCCTCGAAAATGTTCATTCCTTCTAAAGACATGACTTTTCCGCCGATTGTGAGAATTAGGGCGACTATGGAGAGGAGCATCACCGCAGTTATCAAAAGGTACCAGATGCCTGCTACAAGAGTCTTGCTGATCAGGAGCTGGTGGGAGTTGACAGGTAATGTATGGGTCAGGTAGCCCCGATCGGAGTACATCGATTTGAAGAAATGGACTCCAAGGTAAATGAGAGCGCCATATACCACGCCAATCATTGCAAAAATGTACAGAACCAGCAGCATAATCTTCAATATCAGCATAGGAGTAAAGCCGGAGCTGCTGTCACCAAGCAGAAAATCTGACATGGATGGCAGACAGAAGATAAGGCAGCTTACCGATGTCATGATAACCAGGAAAAGGATCAGGGAACCACATACTTTTGCGGTATTTTTCCATTCATATTTGATTAATTTGCCTAACATGAGAACACCTCCCTGAAGTATGCATCCACGGACTTGCCGTGCTGTTGTCTGATATTGTCTACGGAAGTATACAAAATCAACTGACCGTATCTTAAGAAAATCGCTTCATCCAGTACGCTCTCGATGTCCCCGATCAAATGGGTGGACAGAAGAACACTGGCCTGTGGATTGTAATTGTTGATGATGGTGCGCAAAATATAATCTCTTGCTGCCGGGTCTACACCTGCAATGGGCTCATCCAGAATATACAGATCCGCTTCCCTGCTCATCACAAGAATCAGCTGTACTTTCTCCTTGTTGCCCTTGGAAAGTGTCTTTAATCTGGTGGCGGCATCGATGTCCAGGCTTTCTAACATTGCATACGCCTTTTCTTTGGAAAAATCAGGATAGAAATCTGCAAAGTAATCCAGAACATCCCCTATTTTCCGGCCGTTTCCCAGATAAGTCCTGTCAGGCAGGTAAGAAATCCTTGCCTTGGTCTCCACACCCGGTTCCTGTCCGTTGATCAGTATCTTACCGGCGGTGGGTGTCAACAGGCCATTCATCATCTTGATCAGTGTGGTCTTGCCGCTGCCGTTAGGTCCCAGTAATCCAATGATCTTCCCCCTGGGAACGGTCAGTGACAAGTTGTTGATCGCCACTTTATTCTTGTCGTAGGTCTTGGTCAGCCCCGTAATTTCAATTAGTTCACTCATACTCTCCCTCATTTCTGCAGCCACTGCTGCATCTGTTCCATAATCTGCGGCTGCGTATAGCCCAGTTCTTTCATTTTGCTGAAAAACTCTTCCATGTGCGCCTGCGCCAGCTGCTGCCGTATGCTGCCTATCAGTTCCGTGTCCTCTGTCACGGTGCGTCCGTTTGTGCGCTGCGTCACGATGAGGCCGCTTCGCTCCAGTTCTGCGAAGGCCTTCTGCATCGTGTTGGGGTTCACCGCGGCCGTGGCTGCAAGCTCCCGCACGCTGGGAAGCCTTCCGCCGGGCTCGTAGTAGCCGGATACGATCTGCATTTGGATCCGTTCTACAAGCTGAGCATAGATAGGACGGTCAGAATCCAGTTGCCATGCCATGTTGTTGCTCCTTTCTGTAATGTCAAGCTTTCTATGTGATTGAGAAGCTTGTGTTATTGTATTATCTTCTTAATACAATCATACGTGATGTGTAGTGCTTTGTCAAGGGGGAGTTGAAGAAAATAAGCAGTTGCCTATTACTGTTGGCACGCGCCATTCTCACCGCTCTTTCGCACGCCGCAATAGATCCCCTGCTCATACATAAGCTTCAGATGTTCCAGCACCTTCTGACACTCCTGCTGCTGGAAAGGCCATACATAAGAGCACACACTTCTCTTACCGAAGCCCGTGACCAAAGATTTGTCATTAGATGGCAGAAATCCCACCCTCTCCACTGTTAAGTTTACAAGGGTGGTTTCAGTAATACCAATATGGACCTTCTAAACTTACCAATACATCTTCCACTCCGGATTATGACATCTCATTAATGCCTCCATGAAGAAGTAATCTCCCCATATATTGCACTCCGGCTTGCTTCCATGCGGTTTTGAATACATCCCCTCTTTTAAAATTCCATTGCTCCACTCTTCCGTCAAGTACCTGGTGCAAAGGGACTCCATCATACTCTTGCAGCTTTTCAGGAACTTTTCATTATGTACATAGCGTTCCATTTCCAAAATACCGCAGGCGGCAATTGCGGCAGCCGAAGTATCACGCGGTTCTTCTCCGCCGGTAAAGATCATATCCCAATAAGGAATATTGTCTTGCGGCAATTTTGATAAAAAGCACTCTGTCACCCCATTGAAAACAGGAATCAAACTTTCATCCTTTGTATAAGCGTAGCTGAACGCTGTACCGCAAACTGCCCAGGCCTGCCCCCTCGCCCAGCAGGAATCATTGCTGTACCCCTGGTGCGTTACACCTTCCAACCTTTCTCCTGTCTTCGGGTTAAAATAAAAGGTATGATAAGTCGTAAAATCCTCTCTGATAGCCACTTCTAAAGAAGTCTTCAGATGACGTTTTGCAATGTCTGCATATTCATCGTTCCCGGTCTCCTGACTTACCCAATATAAAAGAGGAATATTCAGCAAACAGTCTATGATCAATCTATAATTTTCTTCTCCATTCGGGTCACCCCAGGCCTGAATAAATTGTCCTTTTTCATGGAAACGCCCTTTCAACCTGTCAGCCGCCCTAAGTGCAGTTTCCCTTGCTTTTTTATTTCCCGTAACCTTATACGCTGCCACACATGATAGTGTATAGAGAAATCCCAGATCATGATTATCCACACCCAGATTTTCATCCAGTCTTCTCTGAAATATATCAATCTGGCTGATTGCCAGGTTTTTATAGGTTTCATCCTTTGTAAACTCGTATGCCAGCCAAAGCATTCCTGACCAGAAGCCTTCTGTCCATGAATATCCTTCTTTGGGTAAATATATGTTATTTCTGCTCTCTTCCGCCGGGAAACAATCCTTAAAGGAACACATGCCCTTTTTTACTTTTTCAATTGAATAATCTATCGCTTCTTCAAACATATTTTCTCTCCATTTTATACTTTTATAATAAGACTAAACGAGGGAATACGCCGCCGTCTGAAAATCTTACTTTATTACATAAGATATCCTTCCGATTTTCACATCCTTCTGCTTAACTACAAGCCGATAAATCCGCTCTCCCCACACTCCGGATAAGGCACCATCCTCCAATAAAATTTCTTCCACCTCAAACTCCACCGGTTGTGAGGTCTCTACTGTAATCCTGCATTCCGGAAGCAAAATCTCCGTTCTCTGCTCAATTTCGGTTCCCTGAAAAGTCTTTGGTTTTGCCACTTTCTGACACACAATTTCCGGCTTGTTCTGCAGCATCAGAATACTCTCAAAAGACATCTCCTTATCAAAATCAAATTCATCCGTCATCTCTATAACAGACCTCGTTCGATCTAACACTACATTTCTGGTAAGATCATGGATCTTATCCTGTATGTCATATGCATCCTTAAGCTGCAAAGAAAGCCGAGCCACCTGTTCTGACAATGTACACTTTACATCAGAGGCAGTGAACCTGCTGCCCTCTCTCTGTGCAATCCCATTAATCACCGGAATATTGTGATGATACCCGTTTGTAGACCAGACTTTTGTGTATCTGTTTTCACCGAAAGTATCCTTTGTGTAGGTGCCGATTCCCACATCGATCATGATTGGCTTACCATCTTTGTATACGATAATGCTTCCGATATCATTATGATTATGACTCTCACCATTGTGTCCTCCCTTGACACACATATATAGGCCTTTATCCCGCTCCTCTGTCTCCCGGGAGATCAGCAATTGAATTCCTTCCATCCACACATTCAGCTTACCCTTATCAACCAAATCCGAATACTCTGTCAATGCCTTGTAATCTCTCATACAAACAAAATCTCTTATCGGTTCAAAATCCGACGGTAAGCACTTCTGTGAAAAACGGAACATGATTCTGGCTTCATTCCGAAAGCTTTCCTCGTCAAACATTTCACCGATATTGAATAAAATATATGGATTTCCGACTTCTTTTCCGTGAGCATCAGCCACTGATGCAAAATAGTTTCCTGCAATACGCATATCCAGAACATAATCCATCATATTGCGAATTTTGGAATTTTTAAATATATTGCTTTTTTCATACATTGCATGATCCAGTAAATCGAGAGCATAGGAAAGATTTCCGCCGGCCATATTCCAATAACTGGGGCCTTCGTTACAGGAACCATCATCAGGATAAGAATCTACAAAAATATCCAGACTGTCTATTGCCTTATTAAGAATCTTATAGCATTCTCTCTTATTATCACATAAAGTCAAAGCACAATATATAACACACTTATTCATATGCGCATTCCAATTGTTCACATTCCAATAAGACAGATCAATTCCGAAGCACATCCACCAGTAGGAATCATTTTCCAGGTACGGTTTCAGCATACGCCTGTTAACCTCATAGACAATTCTTCCAGAAATTACAGGTGAAATTTCATCCAACTTCTTTTTTAAAGAACCATATACATAGGAAAATAATACTGCGGTTTCCGCAGCCCTTAAATCTAATACTACATCATCATACTCCGGCAGACGTTCTTTTGATTCTCCGCAATTCACAAGATGTGCAGCTCCTGCCCATGTGGTCTGTTCAGCAATTGAAAAAATACCATTAACAATTTGGGGCAAATATCTACCCTTATTTTGAATACACTCTGCCGTAGTCAACAATCCCAAAACAGTTTTCATTTCAAACGCAAGGGCATCATCTCTGTTCCCCTTCTCATAAAATCCCATATACGTATCATATGCAGGAATACTTTTCCACTCATAATCAAGATACTTTTCTGCATTTTCTATATAATGATTTTTTAATCTGTCAGGTAGGTTATCCCAAAATTCTCTGTCACCGATTTCTCTGATATATTTATTTTCTATTCTTAAATAATCATTCAAGATATGATGTGGAAAATGGTTCCGTATATATCTGCTACCCTTTCCGCTATAATAATTATCCATACAGATGCTCCTTCAAATATTCTCCGATATGTTCGCTCATTATTCCTTTTCTTCCCCGACGTTATATGGAAATATCAATGAAACTTTAGTTCCTATTCCCGGTTCACTGGATATTTCCACCTTGCTCTGTTTTGGAAACAATAATTCTAAACGCTTTGCTACATTCTGCACTCCGATATGACTCATACTAATCTGCTCATCTCTGATAGACTTCATAAGCTCCTCTATTTTTTCTTGCGTCATTCCCTGGCCGTTATCCATAATGTCAATCCGTACAGCCCACATCTCCTTATCCTCGAATGCAAAGAATTCTTTTCGTCCGGTGACTGTCAGTCGGCCTCTATACATCTCCTCTTTGGCAGAAATCCCATGAAATATTGCATTTTCTATGATAGGCTGAAGTACCAGCCTGGGAACCCTTACTTCCATAAGCTCCTGTGCCACATCAAAATAAGCTTCAAATTTACCCCTGTAACGCTGCTCCAGAATAGTCACATACTTTTGCGTATGCTCCACTTCTTCCCATAAAGCCACAAGTTCATCATCCGCCAAAGAATAACGCAATACATCAGCTAACGCCACTGTTACCTGCGCAGCCTGCGAATCATCTACTTCTTCATCAATCAACATAACAATCACATTTAACGTGTTAAACAGAAAATGAGGATTGATCTGTGCCTTCAATGCCTGCATCTGGGTTTTCCTAAGAGAGTGTAAACGTTTTTCCAGTTCTTCCTCCAACGCCGCATTTAATTGCAAATTGCTGACAATATAATCTGCAACCTCCTGCACCTCCCGTTCTGATTGTGAAATATATTCCTGAAAATCCAGTGGATTTCGAAGCAGATTCAGTACATCCTTCATAGACTTTTTGGCAATGTATGCATATATGAGCAGCAAACCGCAGGCAATTACCACAACCCCCAGACCTATTCCGATGGATTCAAATCTCTCCTGCCATATCATCTGATTGAAATCCTTTAGTTCTGTTACTGTTACAATATAAAACCCATATTGTTCCATAAACCTTTGAGCATATGTAACCGGCATATCCCTGTCTTCCAGCAGTAACGAAACCTCTTCTGTAGTCTTTTCAAAAAGAGACAATACTTCGAACGCCTCTGTATCAGCGTACAATTCATTTTTTCCTTCACGAATGATTATCCTGCCTTCTTTATCTAACACCCATATAGATGTATTTTCCTCAGTATCATTCCATATTTCTGAATATATTTTTGTCAGATCAATGTCGATGGCTATAGCTCCCCATTCTAATCCGGATCTGCTCTGTTTGATCATCGTCAACACATACGGATAACTGTTATTCACAGCACGTACTACAAGCTGCGTACGCACTTTCTCTGTCCCCATATCTTCCAATGTTGCTGTCCAATCTGCATTCATCAAAGCATCCATAGCAGTTCCCTTAATCATATATGGCGAGTCCATTTCCTGACTCTGCATTCGCTCATAGGAATGAGAATATAGCATGACAGAGGACATATAATTCCGCATCGTATATGTGTAAGATGTCAATATGGATCCCAGCATTGTATAAAAATCATCGAAAATCTTATCCGGATATTCACTGTACCAAAAGGATCTTGTCTCATTGGCTACATCGATTGCCGCGGTCAATCGTTCTGTTTGCTCAATTACCCTGGTAAGATTCTCTTCTATTTGTATAGCCTGATACATATTTGTCTTACAGTTTTCTTCTTTAATCAAATCAATTGCATTCTGATAGACCAAAAAGGTAATGATTACAATCAGTATGGTGGTAAAGGCCATGATAATCAATAAATTCTGCCATGTGCTTCGTCTTTTCTTCATTGCCGATCTCTCTCTTCCTCTTTTCCAATTCTGTATTCGGAAGGGCTACAGCCTGTGTACTGCTTAAATACCTGATTAAAGTAGTTTCTGTTCTGAAATCCGGTTTCTCTGATAACATCCTGTACTTTATATCCCTGTTCCAACAATAATTTTACCTTCTCCATACGTTGCTGCAACAGGTAATCCTGAAAATTCATACCTACCTTTTTCTTAAAGTATTTACTGAAATAAGACGAATCTAAATGAACATAATTGGCTACGTCCATTCTGGATATGTTGTTTGACAGGTTCTGCGATATATACTCTTTTGCCCTTACAATCACCCTGTCAGCAATCTCATCCTGCTTAGTATCTTCCCGAACATTCTGAATAATTTCCTTCGCATCCACACAGCAAATAAGTGAGAGCTCTGCTTTCAGCTCCATCAAATTGACTATACGTTCCCTCAAATCCGCTATATCCGGAAACTGCTCTTTCCTCTCTGCCAACAATACATACTGCCAGTTCTCTGCCTGCTGTCCTTTCAATATCGGAATAGCTAAAGGTGCGCACCATCTGAAAATGTTGGACAACCCCACCCCAATCAGTTCCGAATTGGGTATCCTCTTTTCATACTCTTCCTTTTGCAGTCGTATCTTATATTCTGCATAAAACAATCTCTTTTTCAGATTCATCTCCGCCGGATTGGTACGTTGAAGCAAAGCATGATAAATTTCCAATTCCTGGATCTCACGATTCATGTCATGCTTCCACAATAAATTTTTTTCTGCTTTACTGCGTTCTTCCATAATCTGCTCAACTACTTTTTTTACCTCAGGCAGACGAAAAGGTTTCGTCAGATAATACCTTACACCATAATTCATGGCACGCTGAGCGTATTCGAAGTCTCTATACGCACTGATAAGAACGACTTTACTCTCCGGTCTGAAAACTGACAACCATCTTACAAGTTCAAGACCATCCGTTACCGGCATCCTAATATCTGAAAAAACAATGTCCACAGAATGATTCTCCAGATAATTCTTCGCCTGTTGTCCATTCTGCAGTTTTCCAACCACCTTAAATCCGGACAATTTATGAATCATTCGCTCCAGTCCATCCAATATCAACTGCTCATCATCCACAATTAGAACCTTGTTCATTTCCCGTCTCCTCATACGCAGCAAAAGTACTTCTTATCTTTCCCACTTACTTGAAAGAACCACCCATTGAAATAAGGTGGTTCTTTCTTATTTCCCAATAATAACTACAGGGAAATTATATCATTATCTTCCAAGGAATTCATCAACTTGTGCATTAAAATCATCCAAAACTTTCTGCAGTCCGGCTGCTTCCAACTTGTCTACAAACTCATCGATATATTTATCAACCTCTTCTCCATAAATACCATAACGAAGAGAATTGATATACTCTGTATGTAAAGTCTTAATCTGTGCAAGCTCATTTTCAACATTTGAAGTATCTAATGTCATCCCCATCAGAGGGCTAAGAGTATTATTGTCATTTTCATTAATCTCATTAATGATAAAGTCTTCCTGTTCCTGTGTCATACTCTGATTCAGCCATGCATTGAAAGTATTACCTCCAATCCATTTCCAATAACAGTATGTAGTATCTGCACCACCCTGTGTTCCGGAGAATTCTAATGTCTTAATAGTACCATCCCCATTAGCTTCATAGTGAATTCCTTCAATACCATATGCTAATGTATTATAGATTTCTTCATACTTAGAGTTGAATAACAATGCTATTACTTTTGCAGCATCTTCCGGATATTCTGTAGTAGCAGAAATCGCAACACCACCTGCTGCATTTTTCTCAGGAATATAGAAACTATCTTCCATAGCGAATACTGTGCAATCGTATCCATAACTATTTTCAAATTGCTCCTCCGCCATTTCTACAGAACCCATGCCCTGAGCTCTGAAAATCACATAGGATTCATCATTAAAAATATCTCCAAGTACATTAGTAGTAATCTTATCTACAATCTGATTCGGATAATTCAATCCCTCTACGTACCACTCCGCTTCTTTTCTCCAGGCATTCTGGATATCCTCATTTAAGTAAGTACATTCAATTTTTCCTGTTTCAAGGTTATAGTAAAATCTTTCAGCACTGGTTACGTCATAGCATGAATTAGATGAATCAGTCCAGTTATATGGATAAGAAAACATACTTGGATAAAGCCACTTGGTATCCTTACCGGTATACTCACGTACAGCAAGTACATAATCCTCTGTGAATTGTGCTAATTTATCAAAATCCCTATCTAAAAGCGCGTTCTGTACTTCCTCATATGTATAACCACTCTGTTCAAACCACTCTGTAGGAGTAACCCAGAAATACTGGTTTGCCATCTGCTGGTAATTAGGAATTATATAGGTAACACCGTCCATGGTTCCCAGAGTTGTAAACCATTCCGGAAGTTCTTCTGTTATCTCCGGATTTCCTGCGATCAAATCATCCAGCGGAAGAATGGAACCATTAACTGCCTCAGCTGTCCAACTTAAATTTACAGTTGACAAAACATCGATCTGTTCCCCTGAAGACTGTGCCAATGCAATATCTGTAGCATAATCCTTGCATGGATGCAGCTTCAAAGTAATATGCTCATAACCTTCTGTTTGCGCCAAAATCTCATTAATCTTAGCCTCTACCTCATCTGTGTACTCCTGCACACCCACATTATTTTTGTACCAATAAGTAATTTCTACAGGGTCTTTCGGCTCTTCCTTTTCTTCAGATGCTTCAACACTCGTCTTCTCTTCCTGCGACGCTGTTGATGTGCTTTCTGATTCCTTGGGCGCAGTCGTGTCATTACCACATGCCACCAGCGACAGCGTCATTGTCGTTGCGCATAAAAGCGCTAAAATTTTTTTGTGCATAACAAATCTCCTTTTCATTTTAAATTTTTATATCTTCATACATTCTTTATATTCCTCCCGTATAAAGAATGTACAAAATACCGTAATGAAGTTATCCTTTTACTGAACCAATTGTCAGCCCTTTTGCAAAATATTTCTGGAAAAATGGAAATACAAATAACATCGGTCCGGCTAACACAACAGCCATCGCAAATCTAAGACTTTCCAAATTCTTCAAAGATTCTTCCAATCCTGCAATCGTTCCGTTTGCCAACATTTCCTGTAAATATGCCACATCATCCAGAATTACCTTCAGTATATACTGTAAAGAATACAAATCCGGCTCACGAACATAAATTGAACAAGTATACCAATCGTTCCAATGATTGATAAATGCCAGAAAACCTACAGATGCCAACGCAGGCGTTGCCAACGGTATAACAATCTGAAAACAGATTCTAAGTTCAGATGCTCCATCAATACGCGCTGCCTCGTACAAACTATCCGGCAGTCCCTGGAAAAAGGTTCTGAGAACAATAACATTCCACGCATTCATTAAGGATGGCAGAATATATATCCATATCGTATTGTTTAAATGGAGCAGTTTGGAATTTACCAGATAGGTAGGTACCAGCCCCCCATTAAACAAGGTGGTAAAAAACAGTAAAAACGTCAGAACATTCCGATACTTAAAATCTCTCTTGGATATTGCATAGGCAAACAATGTCATGACTACCAGTGATCCAAATGTAGCACTTACTGAATAGAAGGCAGTCACTCCATATCCTTTCAATATCTTTGCAGGGTTGGCAAATACCTGCCTGTAGGCATCCAACGTGAACTCTTGAATTCTCAAGCTAAATTGCGGATTTGACGCCCCCTCAAAGGAAGCCGTAACCAGTATCAGCAATGGATAAATATAACAGATGCACAGCAAAATAAAAAACACATGAAGAGCAATCTGTCCAGCGGAAATCTTTTTCTTCTTCATTTTCTTATGCACCTCCTAAAACATACTGTTTTCCGGGCTTACTTTGCGTACAATAGCATTTGTTACTACTACAAGCACAAAACCCACTGCTGATTGAAAAAGACCTACAGCAGCCGATCTGGCAAGTTCTCCGCCCAGCAAGGCTCTGTATGTATATGTATTGATAATATCTGTAGCATCATATAATAGGCCAATGTTTCTCGGCACTTGATAGAACAGTCCAAAGTCACCTGAGAACAGATTTCCAATGCCAAGTATAGTCATCATTACCATAATCGGAACTAACTCCGGGATCGCTACATGCCAAGCCTTCTGCACAGCGCTGGCACCATCGATTTCAGCCGCTTCAAAAAGCGTCGGATCTATACCGGTCAGTGCAGCATAGTAATACAGGCAACCTGCACCAATAGATTTCCAAATGTATACAATTGACAAGATAGCGGGCCAATACTTAACTTCGCTGTACCAACTAATTCCTTCTCCGCCAAAGAATGTAATGATTTGATTGGCTAAACCTGCACTAGGACTCAGAACTGCATAAACCAAAAAGGAAATAATTACAACAGACATAAAACGCGGAAACAATATAACTGTATGATATATTTTTAATCCTATTTTGCTTTTCAGATTATAAAGCAGTACTGCAATCAATACCCCCAAAACCAAATCCAGTACCAGGAATTCCACACTATACAATACTGTATTTCGAATCGTTCTCACAGCATCCTGGCTGCCGAAAAAAAACTTAAAGTTATCCAATCCATTCCAGTTACTTCCAAAAATCCCTTTGATTGGTACATATTTTTTAAAGGCAATTGCAATACCAAACATCGGAAGATACTTAAATATAATAAGACATGCTAATCCCGGCATACACAACATCAACAGCATAAAATTATACTTTCTCTTTGCAGTAACCTTACTCTGCGAGGGCTGTGACTTTGCCACGGCAACCTGACTCATTTTCTTTTTTTCAAACACTTTGACATCTCTCCTTTCAACTTGATTAAATTATACTAAACTGTCTATACACTGTCATTCATCACTTTTGTGTCATTTACACAGTTTTTGTGTCTGCTTTAAACATCTGCCCAGTTTTTCAGCAATTTCTTAGTCATATCCCACCATGTTTGTGCCAATATATAGTTTCCCGCAGCAGTCAAATGGATGCAATCTAAAGTCAGCTGTTCTACCGGTATACGTTCCTGAGCCTTTATCAACATATCCCAGAAAGGAACATACATAGTATGATACTTTTCTGAAATCTTCTGTATGATCTCTCCCCTGCGTTTCATTTCACTACTCCAGATATTCCAGTCCACATAGATGTCATTCTTCCACTCCGTAAAATAAACGGTATTCGTGAGATTCTTTCGCAGTATAAATGGTTGTCCCAATACAATCACTGCATTCGGATGACTTTCCACGGCTTCATAGATCATTCTGTCATATATAAACTCAAACCTCTTTGCATCTGAACCAATGCCCATACGAATACCAAAACCAATGTCATTGATACCGGACAGGAAGCTGAGCATATCAAATTTAATATTTAATGTATCCTCCTGCCATCTCCCGTAAATATCAGCAATTCTATTGCCTCCTACACCTTTATTCATTACATCGATCCACGGATATTCACTCCCAATTTTTCCTGCCAGCATAGTCACAAATCCATGCCCAAGAGAGCTATTTGCTTCTTTTATATTCCTGTTTCTCCCCGCATCAGTAATAGAATCTCCCTGAAATAAAATTAATTTTCTATCCATATCGTCGTCCTCACTATTTTTTCTCAAAGTACCGTTTAACGATATACTTGTTTTTAAGGAAAGTCTGCATTTGCTCATTTACTTTTTTCAAATCACCGCAAAAGCAGCATTTGTAACAATAGAACTCATCTTTTTCATCATCATAAAGCAGAAACACATCCATATCCTTTGCAAAACAGTGAGGACAACGGATTAATCTGCCCGTTTTATTCTCAAACATGTTCTTAACTCCTCTCCTTTTTTCATGATTCTTTTAGCAGAAAGTGTTATAAACGGACTAAAAAGGAAGCCCTCCTCTGCCTTGCCATTTACATCATCGGACAAAATACTCATCTCGATTGCAGTACCAATCTGCGGATAAACTGCTTCCAGCACTTTAGCATCAGCTTTGTACAATTCTTTTCCCCCATAGCGATACTCAAGTTCCTCCGTATCTTCTGCATCTTTAATACGCAGTTTACATCCCCGCAGATCTCCCTGATACTGTGTCGTTCCGAAACAGGTTCTGTCATACTCCTCAAATGTAACTTCAGCATTTTCATCACTTACATCTAACAAACGTCTTGTGATCAGCATACCGCCCATACCATCAAATTCAATAACACTCTCAAAAGTTACCTTTATACCGTCTGACTTTACTGTTACAGGCGTAATATTTATTTTAGCATTTCCTTCGGCAATAAAGCTTGTCCGTTTCAGAGCCACGCAATATTCTTTTTTGTTAATATATATTTTCAGTGTATGTAAGGAACCGCCATGCACACCGCCTCGCATCTCTGCTGATATTATATATGGCTGATTCATATCATATAAATTAGGTGTATCCGGCCCTGTATCCTTATTAATCCTTCCTGCATATGGTCTTAAATCGCAAATGGCACCACCGATGTTTCCATCGAAGCATACACGCATCATAGGATCAATATACCAGTACATCTGACGATCAGTGCCACAAATAATATCTCTCCAGTTGTTTACTTCAGGGGTTCCAATTTCAATGTTCTCCGTATACCATTCGCCAAATTCTGACATGGTCATGATTGAAACTCTGTCTTCTGATATCTTTTTTTTCAAATATTCCATATTTTCGTCATACAGCTTTATACTCAGACTACCGGGCTCATCCAGCATCGTATTATCAGTCATCCAAATAGGACTTACAAATATGTTATAATATCCAAAACTATTATAATGAAGCTGCTCCAGCCACATATCAATAAAATCAAAGGTATAAGGGCACTCCCCGGTTTCCAAATCATAAGCCTTTGCTCTCACTACATTAGCAACATGTCCGGAAAACAAGTCATCCCTGGATGTTATAGTCATCAACATATCTCTGTTCAAATGAGGAAGACCTACGATTCCACAATATTCCTCCTTATTTGCAGCCGGAATCAATGAATTTTTCTTCGATGGGTAATACGCCCCCCATGGACCTCCATCACTAAACAGATGCCACATGTTTTGATTTCCGGCAAACATTTTTATACCTTCTTCAAAGCAATTTGTAATTGCAGCTTTTACACAAGGATAATTTTCATGAATAAAATTCAATGTACGGGCATCCAAAATATATGCTGCAACCGCTTTGGGATAGTATCCGAAAACTTCAAAAAACTTCTCAAAGTACTTTACAATTATCTGCTTTCTTATTTCAAAATCAATAAGCCAAATTTTTCCTTCTCTTATTCCGTACGACTTTTTAGTTTGTACATCAACAGCATGAAGACTCAACGCTATCTCATCTCCATACATGTCATGTTCCTGTTTAATAAGGCGAATCGTATCATCCGAATTAAAACCTTCCGGGCGCAACAATATGGTTGTCTTTATATTATTTTTGTGACATATTTGTTGCTGTTTCATAAAAGGTTCTGTATCATCTGCACCTACACGATGTATCACATTTACATACATTTTAGGCTTCATATTTATCATCCTCCCACTTTTGCATTCCACTTGACAGGGTGTATTATCAGTTTTCTTCAAAATGGTTCCAGGCAGCATATTCTAAGAATTACTGCCTGGTTTTTGCTAACTGGTTATTAAAGTTTTTCGTTTTCTTTGCTTCTTTTAAGTCTCCAAATACATACCATCATACCAACCGCTGCCAGTACCATTATCCATAATGCAAGATTACGACTGTCTCCGGTCAGTGCTACTTTCTCAATTTCTGTCGGCACATTCGTGTCATCTGTTGCCTCCTCAGAATCTGATCTTGAATCTTCACTTGATTCTTCCTCCGACTCTTGACTTCGATCTCCCTCAGGAGTCTGACTTGACTCTCCCTCAAGTCCCTGGCTTGGTTCCTCCTCAGGGGTCTGGTTTGGTTCCTCTTCAGGGGTCTGGTTTGGTTCCTCTTCAGGTTCCTGGCCTGGTTCCCCCTCAGGTTCCTGGCCTGGTTCCTCCTCAGGTTCCTGGCTTGGTTCCTCCTCAGGTTCCTGGCCTGGTTCCTCCTCAGGGGTCTGACTTGGATTTTCCTCAGGTTCAGTGTCCGGTACAGAATTCACAGCCTTACCGCCCAAAGTATATATAGTCTGCTCTGTATGCAATGCAACTACATAAGGCGTTCCGCCATCCATTTTTTGAAGGTCATTATTCTGAATCTGTATTGTGATTTCATCTCCAACCCATGGACTCTTATTGGTTACTCCTACTGCTTCCGTTAAAGGTAATGTCATCTCTATAACATATCCATTAACCTGTGTTTGTGAAGTAGAGGCCAACTGTCCTGTCCCAGGATTATTAATGGTATAATTTTCAATAATACTTCCATTGTAGGTAAACGCTGTTGCATATGGCAGACTTTGATGGTACTCAAGGCTGACTCCGTTATCGCCGTAGCGCTGTATACCAAAAGCATCTACAGCAAACTTTGTCATCAATACACGTCCGTCTCTGATGGTGGTCTTGAGCCAGAATTCCAATACATCTGATTTCCAAAGTGTATTTGGATTCTTCTGGCTGAGAATATCGCTGCCCAGACTCATTACAGTAGATTCATCAATCACCGCATAGCAGTAAAGGTATGTCTGATCCCACAATAAGTAGCAGTAACCTGTCAGATCAGATGTTGGGTTCCCGCTTGAAGGATAAAATATAGTACCAACATCAACCTTACAGCTATCTTTATATATATCATCTATAATACCATCTACAACAGGTGTACCATATGCGATAGTAGTAGGTCCTGCTACCAACTCAGGTACTTCTGATTCCGGTCTTTGATTCGGAGTTACTGGACTCCCTCCTTCAGCACTTGTTTCTACAGTAATAGAACGTGGATAACTTTCCGTACGTCCTGTATTGTCTTCCACCTCAAAACCAATTACGGAGGATGATAAACTGGTGGTAAGCGAATCTTTATCCGTCGCTGTCAGGGTAATAGTCACAATGCCCGATTCTCCCACAGCCAATGTCAGACCATTATTCGAATATGTGGCCTGCAAGCCATCCGGTAATGCATCTTTCATAGTCAACGTATAAGATTTTTCACCATCTGAATTGTTGGTCAGTTTTACATTAACCTGTGTTTCACCTGTATTTCTGTCAACCACATAATGCACGGTGCTATCTGCTATCTGAAGTGCCACATTCATTGGATCAGCCACATTTGCGTATGAACTTTCGACACCTGCATTAGCCATAATTGCAAGAGCTTCCTCGCACAACTTACTTCTGTCTTCTACCATTACATTATTTACAAGTTGAATATTTCTGCTTGCAGCCGCACTGGTAGTAATCTCACTTGCTGTAGTAAAATTATTTTCTACCAGAATATTATGAGTATACTGATTTACGACATCATCCTGGAAGAACATCGGCCCTTTAGACGAAACCAAATCGTCAATTAAATTATGATAAGTATGCCAGTTAGAAGCACTTCCATCATGATAAATGCCGGTAAAAGTTCTATTATAAGCGCTTGGTCTTATATAGTTATCGTGAATGGAATTAAAATACTCTGTAGAGTTAGATACAAAGTCATTCGCACCATTCGTGTAAATAGCTCCGCCATCATTCAATGCATACATATAATCTTCTATATGATTGTAGGCTATTTCAGCATTAATGAGACACTTATTAATATCGTCATCATTATCTTCCTCTGCTCTTACGACAAATCCCCAGCCCGCTGCAATAGCTGTATAAGGAGCGTGAATAATCGTGTTGTGCAATATCTCCAGGTTCTTACTTCTGGCCACTCTGATACCGGGTGCATTTAAAATGGCCATACCTACATTAGAAATATAATTATTCGAAATAGTAACATCTATACTATTTCCTTGCAGACCATCCTCGCACCAGCGTCTCTGCTGAACACCTATACTTATACCGGCCAGTCCGATATCTGTAACACTGTTTCCAATAATCTGAAGATCATCAATGCCATAATTAAAGAGCATAGCATGTCCACCTAACTGAGTGAAAGTACAATTCTGTATCCTTACTCCATCTGCATAATTACCAAGAATCGCTGCACAGGGAATATTTGTACCCGGATCACCCTGACCACGGGAATTAAGTAGCCCGGAATTATATGTACATCCCTGACAGGAAGCCAGCCCATTATTTGTAAGCCAATTGAATGTCGTTCCTGTAAATACGATACCGTCAAAAGTGATATTTGCTGCATTTTCAATTTCGATAAGCGTTTCCAAAGCAGGATACTCTACAACGATCGTCTTTATATTCTGGTCAGTATACGGATAGTAATAGATAACACCATTTGCTTCATCATAGTAGAATTCACCCGGCTCATCCAGAAAACTTATATGATTCTGCAGCCAGTATTCATTTCCCTCCTTTGCATCAGAAATGCCACTGCTGACAGTAGATGTATATTCCACTGTCAGTGGTGTCAAACCATCTTCTGCAGTGCCAATTTCGGTAAAGTGGAATACTCGGCTGTTCCACTTATATTTATAACCAATTTCCAATCTGCCGATATTACTGTTGTTGATATCTTTTGTCAATTCATCCGCCACATACAATTGAACTGTTTGCGTACCATCCTGATTATCCGTTGCTGCCGCATCCGCTTCGAAAAGATACGTATCTGTTCTGGCAAGTATCGCAAGTTCTCCATTTACCAAAAGATTACGGAACTGTGGATATTTGCCTTGCACCTTTGCACTTTCAGGCAGCTGGTAACTGTAATATTCCTTACCATCAACCTTTTTTAAACCACCTTGTTCTATCTCAACAGCACCAGTAATCACAGGAGACTCATCATTATAATTTTTAAAAGTCACTCGATCGTATGATGTCTCTGTTGTTCCCAACTCTAATGTTTCTGCCAAAACATACTTACCACCCATCAAATATACATTTATAT
Source organism: Lachnospiraceae bacterium (assembly GCA_017465845.1). Classification (GTDB taxonomy): domain Bacteria; phylum Bacillota; class Clostridia; order Lachnospirales; family Lachnospiraceae; genus Acetatifactor. The sequence goes on from JAFTVH010000127.1 coordinate 18,380, forward strand.
TGATGTGAGGTGTCGCTGCCACTAATTCAGCAATCTTTTCCTTAGCCTCTTCCAATGTTCGTAACGGCTTTTCAAGAGAACCATTTCCCTCCAGTTCAGCATTTGGATTTACGTATATATCTGCACTTGTCAGTTCTCCCGCATTAAAAGTAACCATTACAATAGTCGAGCCTGTAATAATAAATTCGTACAAATTATTATTCAATTCCTTTAATTCAATATTTTCCTGGTTTTTCGTAATGCTCTCAACTGTACAGCTATTACCTGGAGTACATGTCAAACGAACCGATGTGCCAGAAGGCAATTCACCGGATGTATAGTCAACATATTCAGACTCATTTGGAAGTTTTACCATAGTGGAAACAGTACCCATAAGTGCAGAATTTGATGACACCTCTAAAGTGTATCCACCAAATACTACCTCTATTTCTGTTGATTCTGTCAATGTAAAATCGTATATGCCATTTGCAAGATTGTTTAAATCTATGTTCTTACCATTTACGGTGATGCTTTCAATGAAGTAACCATTATTTGGAGTACATTCCAAACGGACAGATGTGCCGCCCGCCAATGCGGAAACAGTTGTATACTCACTATATTCTGAGGAATCAGGTGTCTTTACTTGTGTTTTCACTGAACCCAAATCATTATATGTTACTTCCAACGCATATGCAATTCCTGCCGACTCATCAGTAGGGACAGGATACTCACCATCGCTTAATGTTTGTAATGCCCAGGTATTTAGTATATCTGTATCAAGAGCGGCATTCATAGCAGACGCATTCTTATTCAATGTATTAACAAATTCTGCTGATTTTATCTCAGCAGCTGATTTTTCCGTGCCCAGTGTTGTTGTAGTCGCAGTTACTCCATCCGGTATATTAACAAAACCTGACATCCAATAACAGTTTTCCAAATCCTGTCCTTTGGCTCCGGCTATCAGACTTCCGACTTTTATGGTTCCGACGCTGCCTTCTTCAATGCAAACCATTCCCGAATTATAAAAATTCTTGACCGACGTAGTATAATCCCCACTGTTTGAAGCAGTAGCAACCAGACCACCTACCTGTAATGTCTTTCCGCTAATCTCATTTTTACCTGTTATATCTCCGGTATTAGCACAGTTTAAAATTTCTACATTCGTATTTTGAAGGAAACCAGTAAAACCACCTACGCGGACTGTACCTCCCTTGTTCGTGGCAGTTACTGAGCTGTTATTTAGGCAGTTGATCATTCGCATAGTCTCATCTGCTCCTCGTATATAGCCAATAAGACCACCCACATAATTATACGGACCTGCTCCTACAACATTAACACTGCCAGAAACAACCTTACAGTTGTTAATTGTAGCAGCACTGGCTGCACCTGCGATGATTCCCACATATAAAGATTCTGTATAAGTAAGATCAATATTCGCATTTGCAAAATTGACATTTTGGACTACAGCCCCAGCTTGCAGCTCATCAAAAAATCCCACATATGATAAAGACACATTTTTAATGGTAAGTCCGCTGATAGTCGCACCATTACCATCAAAATTACCGGCAAATTTAGAAATCGGTATCCACTCCTGATCAGACAGATCAATTAAACTTACGCCCTCTTTTACCTTAAAGTATTTATCATCAGTCAGTTCTACAGTATTATAAGCCACAGACATCAGGGCCAGATCTTCTGCATCAGAAATAATATATGGATCATCCATCTTTCCACTTCCGGACAATGTTTTTGAATCACCATTTTCATCCTCATAGTCATCATATTGAATTTCCTTTAATACAGGCGCCCCACCCTCTGAAGGAATTTCCCACATTGCAAAATCTAAATCAGAATATATTTCTTCTAATTTCAAATTGCTGACATTCGTATTTAACAGACCAGCAAAATCTTCAGACTGTACTTCTGTCTGTGGCTTTTCAGTCCCCAGTGTTGTTGTAGTCGCAGTTACTCCATCCGGTATATTAACAATACCTGACATCCAATAACAGTTTTCCAATGTATGACCCTTGGCTCCGGCTATCAGACTTCCTACCTTTATTGTTCCGATGCTGCCTTCTCCAACACTTATTATTCCAGAATTGTAAAAATTCTTGACTGATGTAGTGAACCCAGTGTTTGAAGCAGTAGCAACCAGACCACCTACCTGTAATGTCTTTCCGCTAATCTCATTTTTACCTGTTATATCTCCGGTATTAGCACAGTTTAAAATTTCTACATTCGTATTTTGAAGGAAACCAATAAAACCACCTACGCGGACTGTACCTCCCTTGTTCGTGGCAGTTACTGAGCTGTTATTTAGGCAGTTGATCATTCGCATAGTCTCATCTGCTCCTCGTATATAGCCAATAAGACCACCCACGTAATTATACGGACCTGCTCCTACAACATTAATACTGCCAGAAACGACCTTGCAGTTGTTAATTGTAGCAGCGCTGGCTGCACCTGCGATGATTCCCACATATAAAGATTCTGTATAAGTAAGATCAATATTTGCATTTGCAAAATTGACATTTTGGACTACAGCCCCAGCTTGCAGTTCATCGAAAAAGCCCACATATGATAAAGACACATTTTTAATGGTAAGTCCGCTGATAGTCGTACCATTACCATCAAAATTACCGGAAAATTTAGTAATCGGTATCCATTCATGAGCAGACATATCAAGTAATGTGACACCATCTGCTACCATAAAATAATCACTTACATACTCTGAAGAAGTATCCTCCGCTAACACTTTAGCCATATAAGCTAACTGAGCTTCTGTTTTGATAATATACGGATCGTTCTCCGTACCTATTCCGCCCTCAAAAGCAGTTGCTACATTACCATCATCAACCCAGTAACTAATCGCATTCGTAGTCATTACTCCATTTTCACTGACAGTCTGCATTTCTGCTGTAGAATTCACGGAATCATCATCTGTGTCCGCTGCATGAACTGTGATACCAGTGAGTGGTAAGGCTGAAAAGTAAACGAGAAATGCCATAAAAAGAGCTATAACACTTTTTACCGAATGAATTTCCAGCCACCCTTGTGATTTCATTTTCTTGTCCATCACCTGTTCTCCTTTCATAATCTCTTTATTTTTTAACGTAAAATTACCGTTACGTTCTCAATTATTTTAATTCCTCAAACGCCTTCAACCATTCTCTTTTTATGATTTCATGCCCCATAGTTGTTGGATGTACACCATCTTTTAACCAGTATTCAGCCGAACATTTCCTTTCAGCCTCATCAAACTTATCCTGCAAAGGAATAAATTTCAGATGATACTTTTCTGCTATTTCTTTCGATTTTTTTGCTCTTGCTTCGACCTCTGAATGGAACCGTTCCCACTCCGCTGCCGTTGCCGATCCCTTCAGCACAAAAGGTTCCAGTATCATAATCTTCACTTCCGGCAATGCACTTTGAATTTCCTCAATCAGCATGGAATAGATCTTGAAGTACTTTTCTGTATCTACTCCATCTTCCCTGGTAATCTCGCTCCAAATATCATTTACTCCAATCAAAATACTTAAGATATCCGGTTTTAAATTAATGATATCAGCTTTGATTCGGGCATACACATCAACTACTCTGTTTCCACCGATCCCTCGGTTAAGAAATTCATATTTTCCGGGTTCGTCCGCACCGAGCACACCGGTTACAAGTAACGGATATCCTTTTCCCATATTTGCAGGATTCTCTCTTGCACGCCCTGCATCTGTTATGGAATCTCCCTGAAATAATATTCTTTTCACTCTTATTTGCCCTCACTCTCTTTTAAACAGTTTCTTAAAACAGGTATAAGAGCCTCCGCCCATATCCTGCATCCTGCTTCATTCGGATGCCCGCCATATTTCGCTTTTCCTTGCTCTTGCGGATCATCTGTCAGAAGAGGCGCTATATCAAATACGGCGTCCACATAAGCGGATAATGTATTTCTGATATAATGATTTATATTTATCCATTTTTTCAGATTTTCATCTTTCCAGCTAAAAGGAGGTAGCGTCTGAAGCAGCACTTTCGTTCCGGCTCCTTTTAGTTTTAAGACGATAGATAATAAATCTTTTTTGATTGCCTCTTCATCCCTTTGCTTTCCGATATCATTGGTACCATATCCTAATACGACCCAGTCCATATGCTTGGCCTTGAACAGCCATGCGCCATCACTTGCTGCGTCTTGAGCCCGTCCGAATCCAAGTCCCAGATTCCAGTATGCATATTGATCTCCCATGCTTTCTGCAACTAATGCGCACCAATGAGAATATGCATTATTGGGCGTACCAATCCCCTGTGTTATCGAATCACCCATAAATCCGATTTTTCCATGCACACTTCTGTCACATCCTATCATTCCGGGAAACGGCAGATTACAGGATGGCTCCCAATGCTCTCCATCCCAGACAAAAGCCGGTAAAATACTCTGTTCATGTGATGGAATCATTGTTCCTCGAAATGTTATCTCCACACATAAATATTCATTCTTTTCTGCCGAAATCTCAATGGAATCCGAAACAAAAAATTCACCCGGCATCACATCTTTGTTTTCTTTCCCCTGAAATGTCAGCACTTGAATTTCTTCCGGGGTAGTGGCAGTATGTGCATCACATTCTTTACAAACTCCTACAGTAGCTTTTATCAGCTGCCACTCATCACAGATCATGTTGCAGCAGCTTTTTTCACCATCTGCATAAGTACTGTCCAGAATATTGGAAAACAATAAGGAATATCGGTACCTGCCGCCTGCAAAAATCTTGTAATAAACACGTCCCTTATGTACCACATCATCTCCTGTTAAAAAACATGATTGATTGCCGCTTCCTGCTAACGTATTGGATGAATATGTATTAAACCAGTTCATGCCTCATTCTCCCAGCTAATTACAATTTTCTGAAATCCTTGATTCTGTGGAAAGTAGAATAATTTGAATCATGATAGTTGTGTGCATGATTCATCGCTGTCCTGCAAAGGAAAATAATATCCTCTCCATCAAAAGAAAAATCCACATACTGAAATCCAATTCTTTTGGGATCCACATCTCTGTAATCCAGGATATCTGTTATAACTTCCCAGTTTTCCATATCATAAGAGCCCATTAATGATAACAAATTACGATTACCAATTCCTATATCAGATATGATTCTGCTTGCAACGGAATAATAACGTTTGGACACTTCATCATACTTCCACATAAATTTAGAGCGATTCGCCGGGAATGCAGAAGTATGAGAATATTCTAATGGAGCATCAGGATTCTCTGTATTCACGCGATACTGAATCACCAGACCATATGTCGGTTCCGAATCCGGTGTAGTCATATACCTCATCACATTCATCAGCTGTCCCGCGGGATTTACACAAAGCGTTCCCTCTAAATTACCCTGCACAGACCCACGGGCTGTGCCATTCCATTTAGAATCATAAAGCAATGGCGGTGTAAAATGCCAGTTTTCAGCCTTTAGCAAGTCATCATTTTCATCACATGACATGACCATTGCAGCATGCTTATGTGAAGTATTCCATGTCCCCCATTCCAGTGTTTCATAAAGTCTTCCACTGTGATAAACGATGTTCTGGGGATTTTTGTGAATTCCGGCAATTTTGTTGCTGCCGGAACCACGCAGCAGCACTGTCGGAGTCGTAAATGTGCGTCCTTTATCTGTGGACTTTCCAATCAGAAGATCCCCATATTCTGTTGAAACCGCGAGCATATAAAGCTCTCCTTTATGAAGAAACATCTTGCCCCAAAAGCACGGCATAAGTTCACTTACATAATGCCAGGTCTCTCCATTATCATCAGAACGATAAATCATTGTCAGATTCTGAGGCGCATTTCCTTCAAATATATCCATAGCAGCTAAAAGGCATCCATCCGGATATTTCACCAACGATGGTGAAGCTAAATAATTTCCCGAAAAACTATATGCCTTATCGTCCGGATGTAAGTAATTCACAACAGTCCCAACTGCCTTTCCCGTTCTTGCCAAACGGATACGGCTCTTCTTGTTTCCCGATGTAACATAAAATTCGTAATCTCTTTTTTCTGCCAGATTCTCTATGGTGTACGCATTTTCTTTTGTTGTACCACAGCAAACAAACTCACTGCTTTCCTTTTCCCTCAAGAAAACTGCATATTCTGATCCCGTCTCTCCCAACCATTCAAAATGAATGTTATCGACACCGGGTGCAATACGGCAGATATAGATATCCCCCGTTTCAAACAAAAATGGTTTATATGGTGCGTATGACCATCCGTTATATCCCTTCATCTTCAGCCTCCTTATTTCTGTTTCATTGTCGCAATAAATTACTTAAAAGTCATTCCATAATTTTGTGTCTTTTGCATGGTTTTTGTGTTCATTTTTACATCAAAAAAACAGCCTGTTTTCATCTCTGAGAACAGACTGTTTTTATCACTTTTCTATTTCATTACTACCATTCCGCTATTACTGCTCACCTGATATTCCCGGTCAAACTCCATAATAAATCCATTGTTCATTCTACCGGTAAATTTCTCCGGGTCCTCGGTATTGGAAGCAAACATTCCATAATGGTTCGGCACGTTAATCTTCGCACCGATTTTTCCGGCGGTCTCCACCGCTTCGTCCACATTCATATTCCCCAACTTACCATTGATGCAGATAAAAGTCACATCCGGCTGAAATGCTGCTATGGAAAACAATTCCTCATCATACAGGGTATCTCCGCTGAAATATAAGGTTACGCCTTCCGCCTTGAGGATCACGCCGATTGCTTCCACTGTATGCTTCGCATGGACTGCCGTAATCTCCACATCACGTATCAACAGGGAATCTCCTTCCCTGCATGCCCGTATATTGGTGCAACCGAGAGATTTCAGTTTCTCCTCTCCATCATATGTAGTAATATAAAGAAGGGATTTATCCATCTCTGCAATGGCATCTATATCCAGATGATCCAAGTGATTATGGGTACAGATGACTGCATCCGCCTTGATCTCTTTCGGGTCAATCGGGGCTTCCACCAGTCGCTCGCGCCCGGCCACACGGTTCACTACATCAGAGAGATACGGGTCAATGATAATCTCCGTATGTGCTGTTTTTATGATATATCCACTTTGTCCGATCCACCTGATAATCATTGTATGCTCTTGCCTCCATCTACATAGATGCTCTGTCCGGTAATGTATCTGCCTTTTTCGGAACACAAAAGGCTTACGATACCTGCGCAGTCCTCAGGCTCGCCATAGAATCCTACAGGAATAGAAGCTGTTACCTGCTTCGCATATTCAACATCAGCAAGTGCCTCCATATTTCTGTCTGTGTAGATAACACCGGGAGCCACATTATTTACCGTAATACCATCTGCCGCAAGCTGCAGAGACAGAGACTGTGCCATATTGGTCTGGGCAGCTTTAGAGGAAGAATACACCAGCATATCAGGATGAGGTTTTGCCTCCTGAACGGAACCGATAGTTACAATACGTCCCCATTTCTGCTGTTTCATATGAGGTACCGCAGCCTGAATGAGCAGCAGAGAGGATACAAAGTTGCAGTTTAACTGCTCATAGCATTCTTCCAAAGGAATCCTGCTCCAGGGATTGCGGATCTGTAGTGATGCATTCAGGACAAGCACATCAATGTCACCCATTTGCACTGCCAGACGCTGTGTTTCCTGTGGGTTGCATAAATCTGCCTGCAGAATGGTGGCTTTCCCGCCGTTTTGTGTAATGATTTCTGCAGTTTCCTCTGCTTTGGCACGGTTGCCGGCACAATGTACCAGCACCTCGTAGCCATCTTTTGCAAGAGAAATTGCGATTGCCCTCCCGATTCCTCTGGAGGAACCTGTTACAAGGGCTCTTTTTCTATTTTCACTCACTTTAGTCACCTCCGTAATTATTGCAGTGATCAATCTGTTATCTCACTGTCAATATTATAACGCAGTTTGGGTGTCATTGGGATCCCCATTTCTTGCAAGATCATATTCTTTTGACCAATCCAGATCACGATAAGCTTCTCCTCTGGGATCTGTCTTGATCCATTCAAGCAGCATATCCAGCATTTCCTCTGTCCAGGTGTTTCTGTCGATCTGTGCCGTAGTAAACTTGTTCTGGCCAATCATCTCAAAACCAAAGTCATCTTTTACATGGGTCTTAGCTGCGCCCTCAACAACATCTGCTACCAGATGGCTGGGGATGAACAGCACACCGCCGCCGGCACCAAAGACTACATCTCCGGGCAGGCAGACTGCGCCACCGAAATTGGTTACGGTGTTAAAGCCGGTCATGATAAAGTCTCTGATGGGTGTAGGGTCAATGCCGCGGTAATATACCTGCACATCAGGTACCTGCTTCATCTGCTCTACATCTCTGACACCGCCCCAGATTACGGCACCGCCGTTGCCGGTGCGGGTCTTGATTGCAGTGGTCAGATTTCCGCCAAGGAAGGTTCCTTTATAGATTTTATCAAACATATCAGCGACTACAACGTCACGCTCTCCCAGACTGTCGATAACCCACTGATTATAATTTCCTTTGCGGCCTTCTTCTGCGCCCTTTGCAAACATCACATCATGCAGATCCGGTCTTGTGGGGCAGAAATTACAGGTAACTGCGCGGCCGATCAGCTTTCTGCCGTCGTCATGCAGTGCATGCATGGGGTTGACGCCACCGCCTACGAACTGGTTCTCATAGCCCAGCACGAAAATAGGCTTCCATACCTCTTCCAGGGTCATTCCTTTCAGGGCATCCAGATATTTATCTGCTACTTTCGGTCTTCCGTCCGGGAGACGCTCTCCTTTCCATAAAGGTGTCAAGGCAATAATCTCTTCTCTATCATTAAAATGCATTTTCTCATACCTCTTTTCTGAAAAATATCAGCTCCGGAAATCATTAACTCCAGATTCTGTCATTGGAAAATTCCTTATTCCACTCGTCCGTAGACTCCCACAGACCGGGAATGTCCGGATTGATATGCTCTTTGATCACTTCTTCGTTCAAATCATCAAAACCAAGACCGGGCTTATCCGGTACTTTGATAAATCCATTTTCAAATACAGGCTTCGGAATGCCGGTCACCATATCAGCCCACCATGGTACATCTACGGAATGGAATTCCAATGCCAGAACGTTGTGCATAGCTGCTGCCACCTGTACTGCTGCCATACATGCAACAGGGCTCTCCGCCATATGTATTGCCACTGCCACACCATACTCATCTGCAATGTCACCGATCTTCTTCAGTTCCAGCGCACCGCCGCAAGTCAGGATATCAGGATGGATGACAGACACGCCGCCAGCCTTGATGATCTTCTCAAACGGCTCTTTCAGGTACATATCTTCTCCTGTACATACAGGAATGGTGGTGCTGTTCTTCAGTCGCACATACTGGTCAGTATACATCCAGGGTACCATATCCTCAATCCATGCCAGATTGTAAGGCTCCATTCTTCTTGCAAAACGGATGCAATCCTCCACACATACATGTCCGAAATGATCGATTGCCAGAGGTACATCGTAGCCGATGACTTCACGTACTTCTTTTACATAATTCTCCAGATAATCCAGACCTTTCTCTGTGATATGGATACCGGTGAAAGGATGAGCTGTGGTAACGATATCGTAGCTCTTCTGATGCTTAACCATATCAGCTGTCACACTGCCGCCCTGAACATTCAGGATGTGGCCTGCATACTTCTTCATATCATCGATAAAACCAAGAGGTGCATTGATTGTGCCCGGCTCATCCAGCAAAAGTCCTATGCCAAGGTCCATTTTCAGGAAGGTAAAGCCCATTTCCATACGTTTCTTCAAAGCAAGACCCATGTCATGACCGGTATGCTTGCCGTCTACATCGGTATCGCAATATACGCGCACTTCATCGCGGAATTTGCCGCCTAACATCTGGTACAAGGGAACACCGTATGCCTTACCGGCAAGGTCCCAAAGAGCGATCTCGATACCGGAGACACCGCCGCCCTGACGGGAAGGACCGCCGAACTGCTTGATCTTGCGGAAAATCTTATCTACGTTACAGGGATTCTCTCCCAGGATGCGGCTCTTTAACATCAGTGCGTAGGTTTTGCTGGATGCATCACGTACCTCGCCGTAACCGCAGATGCCCTGGTTGGTCATGATTTTTAAAATAGTGCAGTGCTTGGGAGCACCGTCAATGTCTACGAACCGCATGTCTGTGATTTTTAAGTCTGATGGACTGGAACAGGTATTAAAGCTCATTTTTCTTCTCCTTTTTTGATGAAAATATTATGTTTGGAATCTAATCATATTTTAAGATGGAAAGCGGCTATTTTCATCAACTATGTTACGGAGTTTGCAAACTATATTACGATGTTATAGAAATAAAAGGGAATACCGATTATTCTTCACATTGCCGCACAATATCCCTGCAGGAGCTTTCGCTCCTTACAGGGATATTACCAAACTACTTCTGAACCTTGTTCCAACATCTAAGCAGTATGACGCCCTGAGAATGTCCGGGCAGCCGGGGCAGTGTCTGATCAGCTCACGCTAAAATCAATCTCGTAGGAGTCCTCCCCCACCTTTACATCATACATTCCGTAATACCCCCTGAAAGAAGCCTCTCCATTCTCATCCGTTTTCAACGTAAGTTCCGTTCTCCATTCGCGGTGAATCAACTGATATAATACCTGATAAGAGGGTTTCTCTCTAAGGTCGCCGTCAAGCAGACACCCAAGACAATCGCCTTCATTCGTCCATGCCTGTCCATCTCTGAAATTCCAATAATTAATTCCGGCCATATTTGGGATGCTGAACCACAAACGATATAGCTTTTCTACCAGCTCTGCCTGTATCTTCTCTCCTTCTTCCCGAGTAAGCCCGCTGAATTTGGACGGAACAGTCACTTCTGAAATGTACATGGGAATTCCAAGCTTGCAAAATTTCATATATTTCTCGTAAATCTCCTCAAGGGCCAGATATTCATGCTTCAGGTGTTCTTTAACCATATTTTCATTAAAGAAATGAAACTGTAAACCAATGGCATCAAGTCTTATACCTTCTTGGAGAATGGCTTTATTCTCCTCGAAATATTGGTCTGCGTATTCTCCTGCATTTACCTCATTTGCCTCATTTCTTTCAAGCTTTGTTTTGCTGCCGAATAGCTTCTGTGCTTCCTTAAGTGCCCATTTTACATACTCAGTCTTTCCCATTTTCAGTAACGGGAAGTCCGGTGTCCTCTTTTGACAGAGATTGGATTCATTCGTCACATCAAACATGTAGAACTTGCCATCATAACGCTCCGCAACCTTAGAAAAATAATTTATATATTGCTTTTTCAATTCTTCTACATCTCTTGATGCCCAATCCGGGTACCATGAATCCGCAAGCAGCGGCTGTCCCTTTGCTTTCAGTCCATTCTTTTCTGCAAATTTTAAAACCCTGTCTGCCGGAGGACGGCGGAAGACTTCCTCACTTCCCTCTTCAAAGCGGAATTTTCCGGGCTCCGTCTCAGTTACACTCCAGCAGAAGGTTGTAGTTACCAGCTGAAACAATTTCACAAATTCCTGTTCATATATTTCATTGCCTTCTCCCAGTTGTCCCAACATCAGTCCATTACAGCCAAAGTCGAATTTATGTGATTTCTGCTTTACCGTAACTTCCGCATTCTTTAAAGGTTCCCCGGCCGCATCGGTCAGTCGAAACTTAAAATCACCTTTACGATACTTTTCTGTATTTTTTATAATCTTTTGCTCCAGCTTTGCATAGACGGCTCTGTAATCCTTCAATAATTCTTCCATATGTTCAGGCTCCTCACTTAGTATTGGCATCTGGACAAATGTCTGTCCGTATCCGGTCTTTCACTGCTCAATACTTCTGTTTTCAGGTTTTTGAATCTCTCATGATAATAAGCAACCTTTTCCTCATCCAGTTCCACGCCGATTCCGGGTGCATCCGGCACTCTCATCATTCCATTGACATACTTATGCTTTCCGCCCTTGATAATATCATCCAGTTCATGGTGATAATGACCGTCAATGGAATAATTGATCTGAGGTGTGGACGCTGCAAGCTGAATATTAACAGCTGTGGAAACGCCCAGCTCCGCACCTGCATGCATGCTCATTCCCAGACGGAAGGTATCACAAACTGCAGCAAGCTTCTTGGTGGCCCAGATGCCGCCCCACTTATGAGGATCTGCCAGAATGATATCACAGGCATTTTCCCTGATTCCCACAGGAAGGGTATCAAAATCAACGACACACATATTGGTTGCAATGGGAATATGGATATCTTTTCTGATGCGTGACATCCCTTCGATTCCCCAGCAGGGATCTTCCAGATATTCCAGGCCGATCTCATCAAGCTCTCTGGCATACTTAATAGCTGTCTGCGGACTCCAGCATCCGTTAGGATCAATACGCAGCTTAAACTCCGGTCCGAAATGCTCCCTCATGGCCCTAAGAACACTGATCTCATGCTTAGGATCATGGGCACCGCCTTTTAATTTCAGACAGTTAAATCCATGCTCGGCAACCGCCTGATCGCAGAATCTGATGATCTCTTCTGCTGTCTTTTCTCCGCCCTTACCGGTCTCTTCACTCTTCATTCTGAAGAATACGTATCCGGAGAAAGGAACTTCTTTCCGGTACATTCCTCCAATCATCTGGCATAACGGTTTGTCTGCCTTCTTCGCAATGATGTCCCACAGTGCGATTTCAATTCCTGCAACTGCACTCAGTCCGAAGTAGCCGTTAAAATATGCTTTCATATGGAATTTTTCCAGAATATTTTCAATATTAAAGGGATCTTCGCCTTTTAATTTGGCTCCCATCTCCTTTATCATTTCTTCAATTCCATTATCGCCTTTTGTTTCACCGATACCGGTGATTCCTTCATCTGTATATACCTTGATCAAGGTTCTCGTAGTGGAACTTCTGTATCCCTGAGACCACAAAATCGGAGCCTCAAACGGGACATTTACCCTTATTGTTTCTACTCTTTCAATCTGCATTTTCATCCATCCTTTCCATTATCTGTTGTCAGCTGCCGGGAAAAAGCTGTGCATCTGCTCCGCCGTCTACTACAATCTCCGCCCCGGTAACATTCCCTGATAATTCCGAGCATAAGAACCACGCAGCATTTGCGATGTCCTCAAAATCTGCGATATCACGAATGGGGACTCTCTTTTTCTTTTCTTCTTTCCCCTTCTCGTCAAGAAGGTCCCAGCGCCTTGTCTTTATGGAACCAGCAATTACTGTATTGACTCTTATATGGTACTCTCCCAGTTCTACTGCAAGGGCTTTGGAAAGCGAAAGCACTCCGCCCTTAGAAGCAATGTAGGCGCTTCTGTTTTTGATGGCCCGCCTGCAGGTATTGGAACCTATAAAAACAATTGCTCCACCCTCATTTTTCATTTGCAGGGCAGCCTGTTGGGCAATCAGAAAATTCCAGCATAAATTTGTTTCCAGCACCTCCCTGAAAGAATCCACATCCGCGGTCAGACAGGGCATGTTCATTCCCAGATTGGCTGCATTCAGCACTACTGCCTTTAACTTTACAGCCATACCTTCTATCTCGGAAAACATCTCATAGACATCGCTTCCTGCTTTTCCACAAAGCTGATAACCTTTCGCATCCACATGAAATTTCTGACGGATTTTCTCAGCAGCCGCATCTGCATCGGCCTGACTCCTGCTTGTTAAAATTACGGTGTAACCTTCCGATGCAAATTTCTCAGCAATTGTATATCCCGTTCCGCTTGATGCACCGGTGATAATGACTGCATTCTTCATATGCTCACCCCTTCACGCTTCCTATCATGACGCCTTTCACAAAGTGCTTCTGTACAAGAGGATACACACACATCAAAGGCAGTGTAGCAATTACGATGATGGAATACTTCAGTGCATCTGCCTGAGCCTGGACAACCTGCGCCATTTCAGGATCATCTATGATACTGGAGTCAAACTTACTGTTGACCAGAATGTCACGCAGGAAGAGCTGCAGCGGATACAAATCTCTGTCATTTAAATACAGGAATGCATTAAAGTAAGAATTCCAGTGCCCTACTGCATAATACATTGTAATAACTGCGATGATGGACTTAGAAAGCGGAAGAACAAAATTCGTGAAATATTTCGCAGGAGAACAGCCGTCCACTCTGGCAGCTTCTTCCAGTTCACGAGGAATATTGGTTTCAATATAATTTCTGGTAATGATTACGTTATAAGCGCTCATCAGTCCCGGAAGCAGGACTGCCCATATGGAGTTCAGCATTTTCAGCTGCTTCACCAGCAAATACCCGGGAATCATACCACCACTGAAGATCATGGTAAAAAATAGCAGCTTATTGACAAATTTTCTTCCCGCAAAGCTATGCTGTGAAAGCGGAAAAGCACAGAGCAATGTGACTATCACATTCATTACGGTGCCTACAAATGTATAAAAGATCGTATTTCGATAACCAAGCCAGACCGAATCATATTTCAATACATTTTTATAACTCTTCAGCGAGAAATCCACCGGAAACAGCCAGACTTTGCCGCTGCTCACCGCTTTGGGATCAGAAAAGGAGGAAGCAACAATATTTAACAGCGGTATGAGTACTATCAGCATAAGCAGTGCCAGCACTACCGTACAAATATTAAGAAAGATTCTATCACTGCTGCTCTTCTTCATCTTCTTATTGGCATTAAACTTTTCTATCTGTTTCATCTCTAATCTCCTTACCAAAGACTGGTTTCCGATACATGCTGTGACACCTTATTCGTTACCAGTACCAGTATCAGATTGATAACCGAGTTGAACAAGCCGATTGCTGTTGCGTAAGAATAATCGCTGTTTACAAGACCCATCTGATATACATAGGTAGAAATCAGCTCAGAAGTCTGCTTGTTCAAGTCATTCTGAAGCAAAAATGCCTTTTCAAAGCCAACCGACATAATATGCCCGATATTCATGATGACCAGAATGATAATGGTAGGCTTGATGTGCGGAAGATCAATGTGTCGTACTCTCTGCAGGCGTGACGCACCATCTATACGTGCGGCCTCATGAAGATTGGTGTCAACCCCCGAAAGAGCTGCTATGTAAATGATGGCATTCCAGCCAAAATTCTGCCAGATACCGCTCCATACATGCAGATGCCGAAAGCTTCCGGTCAATCCAAAAATGTCTACAGGATATTGTCCCGTGAGTGCCTCATAGGCAACTCCGTATAAACCCACACGGCTGTTAAAAATCTGCCGCAAAATACCTACAAGTACCACCACTGAAATAAAATGAGGAAGGGTAACAATGGTCTGAACCACCTTCTTATAGCGCTCATTCTCCACACAATTTAAAAGCAGTGCGAAAATAACAGGTATCATCGTCGCCATGATCTGACCATACACTGACAAAATAAACGTATTACTGATAACCCGCTTAAACTGATAGGATTCAAAAAATTTCAGGAAATGTTTCACCCCTACCCATTTACTATTCCATATACCACCCTTCGCCGTAAAATCACGAAATGCAATCTGCACTCCCAGCATGGGATAATAGGCAAAGATAATAAGATATGCAAGTGGCAATGCCAGAAAAAGCCAATACTGCCAGTCACGTTTTAATGCACGCTTGATTTTTTGTAACACTATTTATCTACCTCCGTTCAAAAGAATCTGCACTTTTTAAAAGGGGCTGCCGCACCAGGTACGGCAGCCCATCTCATGCTCTGCAATTCTACTTATACATACGATCGTAGACAGTTTGAACTACTTCCAGCCATTCATCCAGACCTATTTTGTCAATTTCCTTAAGATATGCATCCCACTCTGCATCAATATCAAGATTACCGTTCAGGAAAGATGCTCTGCATTCCTTCACATAGTTAATGAGACTGAGTGCAATATCTGAAATCTGATCTTGTTCGTCTGAGGTGTAATTCAGCACGGAAGCAACTTCCTTCGGATTATGTCCGCTGGTTTGATACAGGGTCAATGCCGCATTCAGGGTTGACTTATACTTATCGATATTTTCCGGCTTATTTGCCAAACCATTTGCAATACCATATTGACGTACATAAGGACCAACCTGTCTCCAGCAATGGTTCTGTGCTTCGGAGCTGCCCCAGAAAGTACCGTCATCATATGCAACGATAGAAAGATCAAAGCCCTCTACTGCAGCCACATATTCCTCCGGTTTTTCTAAGTTTTTCGCATAATCCCAGTTCACACCTTCTTCGCCCCAACGCTGGGTGATACCCATATGTTCACTGCTAAGCAGGTCACCAAGACGGAAAGCCGCTTCCGGGTTCTCACAATTTGCAGTAACCACATAAGATACCTGTGCTGTTGAAGGTCTGTATGTAGCGAAGTTCACTCCATCAGGTCCGGTTAAAGAATCAATACCGATATAATCCTCTTTATATTGTTCCGTATTACCTTTTCCCATGGCAACGAAAGAAAATACAGGATTATTTTCAGCAGCCAACAATGCCTTAAACTGATCACTATCCATAGTCAGACTTTCAGAAAGAATCAATCCTTCATCAAACAGATTGTGGATGTACTTTAATCCTTCTTTCCACTCATCCGTATTAAAAGCAGCTGAAACGACACCATTTTCGATAACCTTAAATTCGGAGTCACCTGCATATACAAATGCATTCATCAGGTAATTAAAATATCCGGTGAAATCCTTTGTATCACCTGCTAAAGGAATTTCATCTGCTTTGCCGTTTCCGTTTAAGTCAGTTTCCTTAACCTTCTTCAAAAGCTCATAATATTCCTCTGTAGTAGTGGGAACATCCTCTCCCAAAGCATCCAGATAGGGTTTATACATCCACATCTTGTGCGGATATTCATTACCGTACGACTGGTTAAATGTAGCAATACCATAAATATTATTATCCGGGCTGATAATCTGTTTGGTATATTCCGTTCCGGTTCGCTCATAAGCTTCCATAATATTTGCAGCCAACTGCGGATCATTGTAATAATCAGTTAAAGGAAGGATAGTCTCCGCCTGTGCGTATTCCCAAATCTGTCCATTAGAAAAGTTACAGATAATTACGTCAGGCAAATCTTCAATATCACCTACCGTCAGAGCCATGTTAACCTTTGTACTATAATCAGCGGAGGGTTGAACTTCAAATTCCAGATCCAGATTGCCCTGCTCTTCCAGCCAAAGGGTCATTGCATTAGTCTCCCAATCCTCAACCTGAAGAACTTCTGATACCCAGATAGTCAGCTTATCAGGTTCTTTATTCTCCTCTGATACTTCTGCCGCGTCACTTCCGGTTTTGGTACTTTCCACGCTTCCTGCTGATGATGTTTCCTTCTGGCTGCTTTCGTCTGCTTTGCCTGATCCACATCCGGCCAGTGCAGAAATGCTGAGTGCTGTAGTAATAAGCAATGCTACCAGTTTTTTCTTCATATACTACTTCCTCCTTTTTCATTTTCCTTATTCATTTTTTGATCTTACAATTTCGATTTTACTTCATGCGCATTTGTTTTCTATCACCCGACATGTCTCTCTCGTGATGATTCCAGTATAATTAATATTCGTCATTTTCACAAGTTTCCATATGGCAAGATACCTGAATAAAAGAAAGGTTTTCTTTTTTTCATGTCCTTTCCGAACTTCCTATGCGTTTTGCCGGTTTCCGGGGAAAATTAAATTGAATCTGCCAAAATTTATTGTTATACTTTTCTAAGATATTAATGGAAAGGCTGATTGATATGAATAAAAAAATACGTACCATATTTGCCCAAAACAACCTGCTGCAAATTGTAAGCTGCTTTCTCATATTTGCCATCCTGTCGAATCTCATTTATATTCCCTGCTACTTTTACGTTATGGATATCAATCGAAAGAATGTGATAGACCATCAGCAATATCAGTTGGAAAACGGCATGCAGACACTCAATGCCTCTATGGATGCCTTTTTCAATCTGACCAATGCTCTGTCATCCAAGAAAGATTATCGGACAACCTATTATCGCCGATCCGATTTTGATGATATGACTCTGGACAGCATACGCAAGACAGTAAATGCCTACCTTCTTCCGTTTGACTGTATCACAGAATCCGGACTTACTATGGGGAATACCCTTCTTTTTACCAAAAACAGAATTTATTACGATCTGGAGCCATTATCCTGGCAGCACTATTTTTCCTGTGACAGGGAGAATTATTTAGATGAATTTTCCGGTACCTACTGTGTGCTGCCTGCTGCAACCTTTTCTACCGTTGACCAGTCAGTAGACTATGAGGCTATCACCATAGGCTGGCGCTGGCGCAAAAAGAATAATACCTACTTTTTCGCCCAATATCCGTTAAATAAGCTTTTTTCTCTCTTTGCCAGCAATGAAGTTCTGGACTCCTGTTATCTGGCAGTGTATCGCGGCGACACCCTTTTAGCAGAAAGCGGCAATGCCCTTACAAAGAATTACGAGACGTTGACCACCACCAGCAGCAACCAGCTGGGAATCAGTGTTGTCCTGCAGCTTTCAGACAGCTATATCCAACAGGACCTGGAAAATATGACAAAGCTTATCTGGATCTTTATCACTGTTGTCCTGCTGGCAGCACTCCTGTGGATTCTTGTTTTTTCCCTGTTGCTGTGGCAGCCCTACCGAAGCATCAGCCGGGCACTCTACAATACCGGTCACCTGCAGACGGATCCTACTGACAGAATTTTCACAGACGCTTTGGTTTCCGGCATTACCAAGCTTGGTAATCAGGTGTCCGACTATAAACAAATCGTAGAAGCCCAGAAAGAACGAAATCGTATTCACATTTTTGAAAAGGCTCTTTACCGGGGGCTGTACGGTGAGGAGGCTCGCGCAGCCTTCTATAATGTTTTTCCTGATTTTCCGGCAAAATGGCAGCTGGTGCAGCTTCAATACGCCTCAGATGACGGTACCATATCATCAGATATGATGCAGCCGCTTCTCATTAAACAGCTGCAAAACTATTGGAAAAATCTGTTCCTGCTTCCGCAAAATCAAGATACCTTGCTTGTATTGCTTCCTCTGATTAAAGAAGAAACCGATCATGAAAAGATGAAAAATCTGAGCAGTCTGGTCAGACAACAGCATCATTTTTCCGTCAGTGTTATTTTCAGCAGGGTATATGAGGATCCGGCATTCCTTGTGGATGCGCTTCAGGAACTGGAATACGAAGGCTTTTCCATTGCTCCTCAATCAAAGAGCTTCTCTATCTCCATTCAGCAGCTTCAGGCTATCTACTCTGCACTGCAATGTGGGGATGCCAAAACTGCAATTTATGCTTTAAAGAACAGCACTGCCAAACTGCTGGCAAACGACGACCAGTTTACCGCCAAATACTCCTACCGCATGATAAGCTACGTCCTTGTCCGCCTGAAGCTGGAAAACAACAATATTATAAATGTCCCGATTCCACCATACAGGCATGATGACATACATAAGCTTTTTGAGGAAGAACTGCCACAGTGCTTCACACTCATTGCAGAATGCCTGAAGCAGCAGCATGTGGAACAAACCGAAAAGCTGGATCAGGATATCCTTGACTTTATCCAAGCTAACCTTGCTAACCAGCAGCTCAGTGTAACTCTGGTGGCGGAACAGTTCCACATCTCTGCTCCTACTCTGCAGAAGCGGATGAATGCCTGCTCGGAAATGACGTTCTCAGCCTATGTGGAACATGCGCGAATGGAAAAAGCAAGGCAGTTGTTGAGGGATACCAATCAGACGGTGCAGGAAATTGCGGAGGCTGTGGGATATATCAACTCTAATTCTTTCTACAAGGCATATAAGAGGTGTTTTGGGGAGCCGCCGCTTGCTTATCGGAACCGTGCGGGGGAAATATAGACATTAGGGAGCATATTTACATTTATTCTAATTCTTCAATTTACAATCTCCCCTGTTCTAAGGTATAATAATTATAACGTAAAAGATTGGCAGGTGAGCAAAATGATTTTATATCATGGTTCCAAATCAGGAATTAAAGGGCAGATAGCACCGGGCAGCAGAGAAAGGTGTGATTTTGGTAAAGGTTTTTATTTAGGAGATATGCCTGAACAACCTCAAGGTCTGATAGCAGAACATAAAGACCACGTATTCTACGAGATAGACTTTCAGCCGGAAGGATTAAATACAAAAGAATTTGGAGATGATTATGCAGACCAGATAGACTGGGCATTATTCATAGCGTACAACCGTGATAAAACACTTTTCACCGGCAACGACATCTTAATCCAAAAATACGAGATGTACAATAATACTTATGATGTAATCATAGGGTTAATCGCGGATGATAGCATGATCCCCACTTTAACCCAGTTTTTCAACGGTGATATTTCCGACAAAGTAATGTTGGAATGTTTAAAGATGGTCCGGCTTGGAAAGCAGTATGTGTTAAAAACTGCAAAAGCGTGCAGTAATGATCATATAAAAATCATTAGCTCCAGGACATTAACATTCAAGGAGAAAAAAATGGCAACTGCTCAAGCCAGTCATCGAAAAGACAGAATGTCATCAGAATTAAGTGCTATAAAGGCAAGATACAGAAGAGATCCATCGGTAAAATATTTCGACGAAATCATCGAGGAGTGCAATAAATGTTAAAAAAAATCAATAATTATGATTTGTGTGTATGTGATATGTCCGGGAATGTATTTAAACTGTCGGTTGAACGAGGGTATGATTCCAGAAAATTTATTGAAACGCTGATGAATTCCGATTTAGGGCAGATGCTTTATAAAAAAAATATACTGGGTGAATGGTTATCAGACACTTTTGTAATGGAAGGTATCGAAAATGAACTTCATCCAATTCAGGGCGAGGTGTATAATGAAGAATTCATGTACTGGATCGGTTACCTGTTCAAGTACTGGGGAATTATATATGAAAATGAAACTGCAAAGGATATGATTACGCAGGCACCGATAGATACACTATTAGCAAGCTATATAGGATTACATGTCATGTTTTTTGATGATGTGATACTAGAACTAAAGTCGATATATGAAGAAAAGAAAGAGAATCGGAGATGATGGAATGAACCACTCTCCGAGTTCATGCTTTAACCGAAAAAGAACAGCTATACATCTCTGCATACCTGTTCTTTTTTACAGCACGCTCTACCTTCCTATTAATAACAACTCTCAAAAATCGCTTTAATTACATCATAATCCATATCAACATAACTCTTGACGCTTCTCTGCTTTCCAAAGGTACACAAGTCAGCCAGTTTGTCCATGCAATCGCCCTCAATACCGAAATCACGCAGTCTCACCGGCATGCCCAAAGACGCAAAGTACTCCGCCATTCTTTCGATACCCAGCACTGCCGCCTTCTCATCATCAGCCTCAGTTACCTCCCAGACACGTCTTGCAAACTGTGCAAATCTTGGTATATTATACCGATAAACGTATCTGCCCCATGCAGGGAACAGTACAGCAAGTCCCGCCCCATGTGCAATATGGTCAAACTCGCCGCTGAGCGCGTGCTCCAACTGATGCACAGCCAAAGCATTCTCTCTTCCGCAGCCTGTCAGATCATTATGAGAAAGACTTGATGCCCACATCACCGTAGCTCTCGCCTCATAATCACAGGGATTCTCCATTAAAACTTTACCTGCATCCACCACTGATTTCAAAAGACTTTCTGCAATCCTGTCAGTCAGGTCTGTAGGGTCGCACACTGTAAAATATCTCTCCATAGTGTGGGCCATAATATCCACAACACCGCAAGCTGTCTGGTATTTATCCACCGTATAAGTAAGCTCCGGGTTACAGATAGCGAACTTACATCTGTTGAAGTCGCTGTTAAAACCTCTCTTCATGTTCAGTTCCAGATTGGTAATCACCGCTGAAGAGCTCATCTCGCTGCCTGCTGCCGCCAGGGTAAGCACACAGCCTACGGGCAGAGCCTCTGTGACAGTACTTTTCCTCGTTGGAAAATCCCAGGGATTGCAGTCGCTTGCAGCTCCTGCTGCAGTATATTTACAGGAATCGATGACGCTTCCGCCGCCTACGGCAAGAATCATCTCCACCTTTTCCTCCTTTGCCAGCTTCACCGCCTCACGCACAAAAGTAATCTTGGGATTCGGTTCCACGCCTCCCATTTCCACTACTTCAATGCCGCTGGCTGTAAGAGAAGCCATGATTTCATCGTATAAACCGCTCTTTTTGATGCTTCCTTTTCCGTATTGAAGCATAATTTTCTTATAGCCGTACCCTTTGATGATCTCTCCGACTTCTCTTTGCTTCCCTTTTCCGAAATAAACCTTTGTCGGTGCATAGTATATAAACTCCTGCATTGTAACCCCGTCCTTTCTTCTTTTTATATCATTTATTGTAAACTATGTTACTACCGATGTCCAGCTTAATTTGGCAACGCACATTAAGGGCAATCGAGTAGGGGAGATTTTCTCTCCCCTCTCACACCACCGTACGTGCCGTTCGGCATACGGCGGTTCAATATAACTTCAAAGCGTGACGCTCATTGTAGTAGTCAAGACAGCTTACAAGCCCCGCTTTTGCTAAAACC
>JAFTVH010000128.1 GCA_017465845.1 Lachnospiraceae bacterium
CGCAGCGCTTTGATTATATGCAGCAGCATTCCGGTGAACACATCGTATCCGGCCTGGTGCATGCCCGCTTTGGCTATGACAATGTGGGATTTCATCTGGGAAAAGAAGAAGTGACTCTGGATTTTAACGGCAGCCTTACGCCGGAACAGATGAGAGAAATTGAACTTGCAGCCAATCAGGTTATCTGGCAGAACCTTCCTGTAAATGTATCTTTTCCAGCAAAAGAGGTTTTGGACGCAATGGATTATCGCAGCAAAATCGAATTGACAGGGGATGTGAGAATTGTAGAGATTCCCGGTGTAGATATCTGTGCCTGCTGTGCACCTCATGTAGAGACCACCGGACAGATTGGGATTTTGAAGGTCACGGGGCTGCAGAGCCACCGCGGCGGCGTGCGCGTCAACATTCTGTGCGGGGAAAGAGCACTTAGGGAATTTTCGATGCATCAGGATAGTGTAGCAGCGATTTCCGCTCTTTTGTCTGCCAAGCAGGAGGCCGTGGCTGATGCGGTTGTTCGCTTAAAGGACGAAGCACTTCGGCTGAAAGAACGTGCCAATGAGCTGCAGGCAGATTTACTTTCCATGCAGACTGCGCTTCTGCCCTCACCGGATGAGCAGGATAATGTGGTTCTTTTCACCGGTGAGTTGGATAACATTGCACTGCGAAATACGGTAAATTCTCTGTGCGAGAAATATAAGGGGTATTGCTGTGTCTTTTCCGGCAGTGATGTTGAGGGGTATCGTTTTATTATAGGTAGTGGCTCTCTGGATTGCCGCAAGGCAGCGGCAATGCTTCGCGAACAGTTTGCAGCAAAGGGTGGTGGAACTGCGCCTATGGTTCAGGGAAGTGTTAAGGCTTCTCAGCAAAGCCTGCATTGCGCATTAGAAGCTTTGCTCTAAAAAATGCCCTGCGAATTTCGCAGGGCATTCGATTTATCAAAGAAACCAGCTGATGGCTGTTCTGCCTTTTCCGTAATTAACTGTTCTTCATAATAACCAATTCTACCATATCCATAACCTTTTCACAGCTATCACAGCATTTTTCCAGACGGTCATAAATATTTGTCCATACAAGGATAGCCACCGGATCTTTTTCCTCTGCATATAAACGCCGCGTTGCTTCTGCATACAAACGATCGCCTTCTTCTTCCAAAGAATTAACTTCAGCGATTTTCGGAATTAACAAAGTTGATTTGCGGTAATTGTGCAGTTCCAGAGATACTATCTTTAGTGCATCGCAACAACGTGCAATAAGTTCCACAAATTCTTTTACATCCGAACGGATTTCAGCAACATTATACATATATGTTCTTAACATTACATCTTCAATTGAATCTGTCACATCATCAATTGTATGAGCCAATTCTACGATATCTTCTCTTTCGATAGGCGGCAGGAACTCTTTCATCAGTCGTTCCATCATTTCATGTTTCACACCATCTGCAGTATGCTCAATTTTGTGCATCTCGTCAAGCCGTGCTTTGATATTAGTAACATCAAAATTTTCAAAACAATTTTGCAGAAGTGCAGCTGCATCATTAGCATAAGAAATCCCCTTTGCAAATGCATCAAAGTAATAATTGCTATCTTTTTTTGCCATAATCTATTCTCCTTCCTCTCTTAAAACAGCCACATAAACAATTTTGCCATCACAAATCCAATCAGACCGCACCCCGGAAATGTGAGTACCCAAGTAAGTACCATCTCTTTGACTACGCCCCAGTTAACGCTGGAAATGCGACGTGCTGCACCTACACCCATGATAGCCACAGTCTTTGTATGTGTAGTAGAAACAGGCATTCCTGTTACGGAAGACAACAGCAGACAGCCTGCCCCGGCCAGATCAGCTGCAAATCCCTGATATTTTTCCAGCTTTACCATATCCATTCCTACAGCTTTGATAATACGATAACCTCCAATAGAGGTACCAAGTGCCATAACTGCGCTGCACAATATCATCAACCAGATAGGAATTTGGAAATTGTTTACATCTGCCTGACCATTTACCAAAAAGATACCTAACATGAACACGCCCATGAACTTTTGCCCGTCCTGCGCACCATGCATAAAGGCCATCGCCGCGCCACCGATCACCTGACCACCTTTGAAAAAAGACTGTGTCTTGCGTCGATCCATCTTCCTGCAAATCACTTCTATCGATTTTACAGTTATCCACCCGAGGCAAAATCCCAGCACAGTAGACATTCCCAATCCATAAACTACTTTAATCCACTCGCTGCCATTGATGCCACTTAATCCACCGTGAAGTGCAATCGCTGCACCGGAAATACCGGCAATCAAAGCATGACTCTCGCTTGTTGGAATCCCGAACCACCATGCAGCCGTTGCCCATGTTACAATCGCAAACAATGCCGCACACAAGGCAACCAGTGCATCACCGGAATTTCCGCCAAAATCAACCATTTTATAAATGGTTGCTGCCACACTGGCATTAACCATGGTCATCACAAAAACACCAAAAAAATTAAATACTGCCGCCATCATAATAGCTGCCTTAGGCGATATTGCTTTTGTCGACACGCAAGTCGCAATAGCATTTGGTGCATCTGTCCATCCATTAACCAGAACTACTCCGAGTGTCAGTGCCACTGTAAGAGCCAATACCGGACTAGATACCAATTGTGAAAGAAATTCAGCCAATGAAATTGTCATAACTTCTCCTTTTCATATGTACATTTTACCCAAATATGACCATCTTTATATTTTGTTATAGACTACCTGTTTTTATTTGTTTTTTCCACCTGTTTCTGGTAAAGTTTAAGTAAAGTTTAGGTAAAATTATGATTAATGGATTTTGATGCGGCTCTCCTTGCTTTTCATAAGCCTTCTCGTACTCAAATTGTCGCAAAAAAATCCCACTATCTGCACATTTCGCAAATAGTGGGATGAGGCATCTTATTTCGCCCTGACTGCTTCAAAATCCTCCTCAATCTCCTTAGACGGCGGTGCTGTTATAAGCGAAACCACCAGGATACAGATGGAAGAAAAGATAAATGCAGGCAGCAATTCATAGATGGCAAAGACTCCGCCCAGCTTACTGATCACCAACTTCCAGAGGAATACCATTCCCGCACCGCCGACCATTCCGGCGATTGCTCCTGCTCTGTTCGTTCTCTTCCAGAACAGAGAGAACAACATAATAGGACCAAAGGTGGCGCCGAAGCCGGCCCATGCAAAGGACACGATTCTGAAAATCACGCTGTTTTCGTCCAGAGCAATGAAAATTCCAATCAGTGCAACCAGAAGCAGTGTGATCCTTGTCACTGTCATAACCTCTTTGTCGGAGGCTTTTTTCTTATAAACGCCCTGATAAATATTTTTCGCAAAGGCAGAGGCCGCAATCAGAAGGTAAGAATCTGAAGAGCTGATGGTGGCCGCGAGAATACCTGCCATTACAAATCCCGCAAAAATGGCCGGCAGTGAGCTTGTTGCCAGAGTAATAAAAATATTTTCCGCATCTGAAGCCGTCAAATGTGCGGTTGGATACAGAGTTCTTCCCACAATACCGATAAATACTGCAACTGCAAGAGAAATCACTACCCATATCATTGCAATTCTTCTGGAAAGCTTAAGCTCCTCCTCCTTGCGGATAGCCATGAAGCGAAGAAGGACCTGAGGCATACCAAAGTATCCAAGTCCCCAAGCCAGCATGGAGCAGACACTTAAGATGCTGTAATTGGCAGCCTCACCAAACACCGGCATTCCCGCTTCCACAATCTGCTCTCCCGCTTCGTTGAGCGCAGGGCTAGCCAGACCGAAGAACTCCAGAAAGCCCGGAATGGACTGTGCATTCTCAATCACTGCTCCTATTCCGCCTGCATTTGCGACGCCGAGCACAACAATGACACCCAGAGCTACCACCATGACAATCGCCTGCATGAAATCAGAGGCGCTCTCCGCAAGGAATCCACCCAGAATGGTATATAGCAACACGAAGATTGCTCCCACGATCATCATTGCCCCATAGGGCGCTCCGAAAAGCGTGGAGAACAACTTACCGCAAGTTACAAAACAGCTTGATGCATAAACGGTAAAGAAGATCAGAATGAAGATTGCTGACAATGTCATGAGTACCTTCTTATCTTCTCTGAATCGGTTCGAGAAAAAGTCGGGAAGCGTGATGGCATTATTTGCCCTTACGCTGTAACGGCGCAGCCTTTTGGAAACAATCAGCCAGTTGAAATATGTACCTACTGCAAGTCCAATCGCTGTCCATGCAGCATCCGCAAGTCCACACCAGTAAGCCACACCCGGCAAGCCCATGAGAAGCCATCCGCTCATATCCGAAGCTTCTGCGCTCATTGCGGTCACCCAGGGTCCGAGAGATCTTCCACCGAGAAAATAATTTTCCGAGCTCTGATTAGCTCGCTTTGCATAAATAAGTCCGATAGTGATAACAACAGCCATATATATGACCATTGCAATTAAAATTTGAATTGTTTGTCCGTCCATCGTCCGTCTCCTCCAAGTTTTATAAAAATATCCAACAAATATTGGAATATTTCTCAAGATTATAACACAAACATATGCTATATGCCAAGCCCTTTTCCATTTGAATTTCCCATGATTTTCCGCCAAACTGCTGAGAAAAGGCGGTCACCCGCTCAAAATGACCGCCCTCCTTACTCTTTTTGCGAAAATAATTCTTTTTTCTGAAATATCCCAATCATGATATAAGATGCATATCCCGGTATCATTTCTGAATTTACCAAGCAGCAACTGCCACCACCAATTTCCTCCAGATAACGATACCATGCACTTATGTCCTCCGGCATCTCTCCGCTTATCAGCCTGTGCGCAGTACCGCACAGGCTGATAATGAAATCTTTCTTTTCTGCTACGCATTGTCTTATAATATGCTCCGTAGCATCACACGGCTCCTGTGCCACGACACCATCATATTTTTTGATATCTGTTTTCCCCCAGATAAAAGCTTCTTTTTCCCAACTTATGTCATATGTCTCCACGCTTTCCGGACATATCTGCGGATCCATAGTGCTCATTTTGTACCCTTTTGCTGTGAGAAGCTTTGACAGACGTGCCGTCCTGCCGCAGCCGACTTCTAACAGCTTTTGATACTTTGCAGCAGGAAATAGGTTTTCTACATATTTCGCAAAATACTCCTGTCTGGGCTTTAATCCTTTTTTCCAAAGTACAAAATCCACATATTCATCACTTACGACACCTTTTCTCGGATACCTGATATCAGCTTCTATTCTTCCCAACTGCTCTTTGGTGAATTCTAGGGGATTTTCTTTACAAAACTGCAGATATTTTCTTATTTGTATCACTTTTCCCCATCTGAACATTCTTCTCTCTCCCCATTCACTGCAGAATTCTCCTCATGATATTCAACAGCCTACTGTTTGATGTATCTCTTCTGCCCAGCTGTTACAGCTCTGACAAACTCCTCCCGTACTTCATCGTTTGGAATATACACTGTCTTATTATCAATATCGTATGCCAGATAGCCCAAATGAACCAGCAAAGTAAGAACATCATCTTTACTATTGATATCTGTTAAGCTACTCTTAAACAGACCTCGAAGGAGTTGAATATAAGCTTCCTGCAATGTAATATCGTCCTTTGCTTCACGAAACAGGGCATCCCACTCGTCAATGATAACAATAAACTTATTCCCTGTTGCATCCGCAATCTCAGATAACATCTTGGGTAAAGTATTTTGCTTCTCTACACAGGGATAAGCAACGTTGAGTTCTTTCATAACCTCTGTCTGAATATTCAAAACAATGTCCTTAATACTGCCATTCGTACAGGCATTTGAGATAAACTAGGTAATATCCAGATAAATCACATCAAACTTATTCAGATACTCCTTGAAGGATTTATCCGCTGCAATTTTATAATTCGCAAACAATCTCTCAGAATCGCAACTCTTGTCATAATACGCGCAGAGCATCTTTGCCGCATAAGATTTACCAAAACGCCGCGGACGACTGACACAGATCAATTTTCCTGCTGTTCCCAGTTTGCCGTTCACAAAGGAAATCAATCCAGTCTTATCGACATACCGATCTTTCGTCATGGCAGCAAAACCAGCATTGCCGACATTCAAGTACATTCCCATATCAACACACTCCTTTCCGGCATAAGACAATCGCAAATAACTAATAGGGATTGGATATCATATATCTATCGCTCTTTCATCTTACCACGAAGATTACGGTTAATCAAGCGGAACAATCTTTTTTCACCTATTGTCAAAAAAGAGACCTCCCGGAGTTTTATTATTCTCCTTTTCAAGGTCTCTTTCTCATATGTCCACTATTTATTTAAAATAAGCCACACCGGATTCAAAGATCTTCATATCCTGCTCGCCATAGATATTAATAGCCACAGCAGTATCGCGTCTCTCAGAGTGAGCCATCTTACCGAAGCATCTTCCGTCAGGAGAAGTGATACCTTCAATGGAGCAGTAAGAACCATTGATGTTGTATTCCTCATCCATAGATACATTACCATCCATGTCAGAATACTGAGTAGCTACCTGGCCGTTGGCGAAGAGCTTGTCAAGCCATTCCTTAGGTGCTACGAAACGGCCTTCTCCATGAGATGCAGGATTACAGTAGGTAGCGCCAAGAGTTGCGCCCTGCAGCCAGGGAGACTTGTTGGATACCACCTTGGTGTAAACCATCTTGGAGATGTGGCGGTTAATGGTATTGAAAGTCAGGGTAGGAGAATCCTCCTTCTGTCCCAGAATCTCACCGTAAGGTACCAGACCTAACTTAATCAGTGCCTGGAAACCGTTACAGATACCAAGTGCCAGACCGTCTCTCTCATTTAAGAGCTTCATGACTGCTTCCTTCATCTTCTCATTCTGGAAAGCAGTAGCGAAGAACTTCGCACTTCCGTCAGGTTCGTCACCGGCTGAGAATCCACCGGGGAACATGATGATCTGTGCCTGGTCAATTGCCTTCTCGAAGATTTCCACGGAATCACGGATATCTTCTGCTGTCAGGTTCTTGAATACTCTGGTCACTACGTTAGCACCGGCTCTTTCGAATGCCTTGGTACTGTCGTATTCACAGTTGGTACCGGGGAATACCGGAATAAATACGGTAGGTTTTGCTACTTTATTCCTGCATACATAAATGCTGTCAGCCTTATATACATCGCTTGCAACGGCATCAGTACCTTTCTTAGCCTTGGTAGGGAATACCTTTTCCAGCTTGCTTGTCCATGCTTTCAGAGCTTCGTCCATGGTAATCTTCACATCACCGTATACGAATGCAGGCTCCTCAGTTACTGTACCGATCACAGTGTAATCCAGTTCTTTTGCCGTAAGCTCTGCCAGCTTGTCAGCAGGAATCTCAGCGATGATATCGCCCAGTCCGTTAGCAAACAGATCATCTGTAGTCACTTCATTGTCCACTGCCACACCCAGCTTGTTACCGAATGCCATCTTGGACAGTGCTGCAGCAGCACCCTTCGCATCCAGCGCATATGCGGAAACGATAGCCTTAGCCCGGGTCAGTTCATGAATCTTGCCATACAGTTCCATAACTGCCTCATATACAGGAATATCAAAATCGTCTTTCTCGATTGCAAAGCGAACAAGCTTGTTGCCTGCTTTCTTCAGTTCAGGAGTCACGATATCGCCATGCTTTGCAATATCTACTGCAAAGGATACCAGTGTAGGAGGTACATCGATATCATTGAAGGTACCGGACATACTGTCCTTACCACCGATGGAAGGCAGTCCGAAGCCGATCTGTGCATCATAAGCACCAAGCAGTGCTGCAAAAGGCTGGCTCCAACGCTCAGGATCGGAGGTCATTCTGCGGAAGTACTCCTGGAAGGTGAAACGAATCTTGCTGTAGTCACCGCCGGCTGCTACGATCTTAGCCATAGATTCCACTACTGCATAGACAGCGCCATGGTAAGGGCTCCAGGAAGAAAGGTAAGGATCGAATCCGTAACTCATCATGGTTACAGTATCGGTCTTGCCCTTTAATACAGGGAGCTTTGCTACCATAGACTGGGTCTCGGTCAGCTGATATTTTCCACCGTAAGGCATATATACGCTGCCAGCACCGATGGAGGAGTCGAACATCTCCACAAGTCCCTTCTGGGAGCATACGTTCAGATCATTTAACAATGCCAGCCATGCAGCCTTCACATCACCGTCTTCCAGCTGTTTGCCGACTTCTTCAACAGACCATTTATCAAAATAATTATCTTCTTCACAAGGAATGTCTACTTTTACGGTAGTCTCCTGATGCGCACCGTTGGTATCCAGGAAAGCACGCTTTAAGTTAACGATGGTCTTGCCTCTCCAGTTCAGAACCAGTCTGGGATCCTCTGTTACAATTGCTACAGGAATAGCTTCCAGGTTTTCTTCATTGGCATAACCAAGGAATTCCTCAACGTCTTTCGGGTCTACTACTACTGCCATTCTTTCCTGAGATTCGGAAATGGCAAGCTCAGTTCCGTCAAGACCTGCATATTTCTTAGGTACTTTATCAAGGTCAACAGTCAGACCGTCAGCCAGCTCACCGATTGCTACGGATACACCGCCTGCACCGAAGTCATTACACTTCTTGATCAGCTTACTTACTTCTTCTCTGCGGAACAGTCTTTGAATCTTACGTTCAGTAGGTGCATTACCCTTCTGAACTTCAGCACCACATGTCTCGATAGAGCTCTCTGTATGCACTTTGGAAGAACCGGTAGCACCGCCGCAGCCGTCACGTCCGGTACGTCCGCCAAGCAGGATAATGATATCGCCGGGATCGGAAGTCTCACGGATCACATTTCTTCTGGGAGCGGCACCCATAACAGCACCGATTTCCATTCTCTTAGCCACATAGTTAGGATGATAAATTTCTTTTACAAAACCGGTAGCCAGACCGATCTGGTTACCATAGGAGGAATATCCGCTTGCAGCACCGCGAACCAGCTTCTTCTGGGACAGCTTACCCTTAAGGGTATCAGCCACAGGAACAGTAGGATCAGCAGCACCTGTTACACGCATTGCCTGATATACATAGCCTCTTCCTGACAACGGATCACGGATTGCTCCGCCCAGACAGGTAGCAGCGCCACCGAAAGGCTCGATCTCCGTAGGATGATTGTGTGTCTCATTCTTGAAGAATACCAGCCACTCCTCAGTTACTTTCTCTCCGTCATAATCCATTTCTACAGGAACGACTACGGAGCAGGCATTGATTTCATCGGATTCCTCCATATCAGCCAGCTTGCCGTCTTTTTTCAGCTTTCTCATAGCCATCAGAGCCAGATCCATCAGACATACGAACTTATCTGTTCTGCCTGCAAAAATCTCTTCTCTGGTATCGAGATAACTCTGGTAGGTGGTCTCAATAGGAGAACGATAATATCCGTCACCGAACTCTACGTCAGTCAATTCTGTGGAAAAAGTGGTATGACGGCAGTGGTCGGACCAGTAGGTATCCAGCACACGAATCTCTGTCATGGAAGGATCTCTCTTCTCATCACCACGGAAATAATTCTGGATATGCAGGAAATCCTTGAAGGTCATAGCCAGGCCAAGGGAATCATACAGCTTGCGCAGCTCTCCCTCTTCCATCTCACAGAATCCGTCAAAGATAGACACATCTGCAGGGTCATCATATACGGTGATCAAAGTCTCCGGCTTCACCAGATCAGTCTCCCTGGAATCTACAGGGTTGATACAATAAGCTTTGATTTTAGCAAATTCTTCATCGGAAATATCGCCTACAAGCAGATAGGTAACAGCAGTCTTGATGACCGGCTCTTCATTCTCGTCCAGGAATTTCACACACTGCACTGCAGAATCTGCTCTCTGATCGAACTGACCGGGCAGGAATTCTACAGAAAATACTCTGCTGCCTTCCGGAATCTCAATTGTTTCCTCATACAAATCATCTACAGGCGGTTCAGAAAATACGGTCTTACATGCTTTGGCAAATACTTCATCTGAAATATTCTCCACATCATAGCGTATAAATACGCGAACTGCCTCCACATCATTAATGCCCAGGTAATTCTTCAGTTCTTCCTGAAGCTCATGAGCCTTTACTGCAAAGGGGGCTTTCTTTTCTACATAGATACGTCTTACGTTTCCCATGCTGGATCCTCCAAATTTATTCTGGTTGTAACTTGGCAGAGCTGTTTCTTAATCGTTTTAACTCCGCACTACACTAACATTATACCTTTGTCTTTCTTTTCACACAATAGCCTAAAGCAACAAATTTACACAAAATTTACCCTATCTTTTGTGGGGGATACCATCCTGAAGGCTTAATTTTGTCCCACCACATCACTCATGCAACCTGTTTATAACCCAAGTTCTGATAATATGTATAATATTTCTCTGTCAACTGCCTCATCTGTGATTCCAATTGTCCTCGCATTGATTTTCAGTCCTTCTATCACATACATGATATTACGGGCTTTCCCTTCACAGTCATCACAAGTAAATTCCCCGTTTTCCACGCCGGTCTCTATCAGCTTCTTCAGAATTCTTACCGAAGTTTCAAATTGCTGTTTCAACAGATTATCCTTCTTAGGCAACTCTCCATTATCAAAGTAAAATTCGTAAATCGCCCTGTCCAGCGTATTTTCCTTTTGAAGTATCCGTCTCTTTTGCTCCTTTAAAAACAAGAGCAGGATATCCGCTGCGGTTGCGTCCTCATCAATATCCTCTCCACGGAAAATTTCCATAGATTTACATTCCAAACGCAGTATCTCACAAAAAATGCTTTCTGTATCCCCAAAATGCAGATACAATCCCCCGCGGCTGATATTGCAGGCTTCTACTATATCTTTCATTGTCACCTGCTTGTAGCCCTTTTCCTCAAAAATATGCCTTGCCGCCTCTATAATATGTCTTCTCTTCTGCTCAGATTTCTCACCCATCTGTAGTCCACCTCTGCCATCTTCAATCTACATTATTTATCCGCTTTCATTTTAACACACTTCCCACAAATGTACAGCACAAAATCTGCCCTTTCTCGTACTACATTTTGAATTTCTAATCAGGTTACGACAATTTATTACAAAAAAATAATATTTTTTGCAAAAAAGTGCTGGACATTTTCCTAATTATAAGTTATAATGACTTTGTTCGGTTGAGATACCGAACTGCTATATAGCAAATTCCGGAAGAATTCCCCTTTTACACAATCGAAGCGTCTGCAGGTCTCCTGTAGGCGCTTTGATTGTTTTCTGAATTAATATTTGTCTACGAAATCCGTTCCTGTTTCCCCACGCATCTTCTCCACATAGACGGTTGGATCCTGCTCCATCTGCAGCATGATATCCAGCGAATCCAGCAACAGTTTCTCTTGGCGATAACGGTTCATTTCATTGGGTCTGTCCAGATATGCTTTAAAATGATCCACCTGCCAGACTAAAATGTCAGCAAGCGTATAACCGGCTGCCTTGTATTCGCATAAGAATTTTCCGTAGTCATGATAATAAGCGAACTCCCGCAGGACGCCATTGGAATTTTTCATTCTATCCCAAAGGCGGTCCGCATAACTCTGGTCCTCACCGGCACGTTTAGTAAGTTCATCGAGCCATTCTTTCAGGATCTGTAATGCTTTAGCAAGCTTTTCTTCTTGATTCATACACCTTTCTCCTTCCACATTCTTATATAACAAAAAATCCCTCAAACTACACACTGTAGCTTGAAGGATTACCAGCAGGGGAAGAGGGGATCGAACCCCCGTTAACGGTTTTGGAGACCGCCGCACTACCGCTGTACTATTCCCCTGTATCACGTCGTTTCCAACTGACGAAATACATTATAACACAACTCATACCAATTAATCAAGTAGAAATTTCAAAATTTTTCGAAAAATTCTTACACTTTGTAACAGTTAAGACAAATGCCTTACCGAAACAGCGCATTCACCACATCCTGCAGGGATTTTACACCAATAATACGCATAGTCCCACTATATTTCAAAGTCGCCGCGCAGCTGGCAGGAAGAATGCAAGTATCAAATCCCAGCTTTTCAGCTTCCGCTACACGCTGAGCGGGCATACTGACAGAACGCACCTCACCGCTTAAGCCGATTTCTCCAAATGCTATCAGCTTAGGGCTCAAAGGCCGGTTGCGGAAACTGGACAGAATCGCCAGCGCAATTCCAAGGTCTATAGCAGGTTCCATGATTTTCATTCCACCGGTGATATTGACATACGCATCACAGCCGGACATCTGGGCACCAAGGCGCTTCTCCAGCACTGCCATCAGCAGATTTACCCTGTTAAAATCTGTTCCGGTAGTCTGTCTTCTGGGAATACCGAAATTACTCTGGCAGACAAGAGCCTGGATTTCAATCAGAATGGGCCTTGTCCCTTCCATGGAACATGCAACTACAGAGCCACTGGCATTTTCAGGTCTTCCCTCCAGCATATATTCGGAAGGATTGGCCACTTCAACCAGACCTTCTTCCCGCATCTCAAATACGCCAATTTCATTAGTGGAACCGAATCGGTTCTTGACTCCTCGCAGAATGCGGTAGGAAGCATGACGGTCTCCTTCAAAATAAAGCACAGTATCTACCATGTGTTCCAGAACTCTGGGACCTGCCACCGTTCCTTCTTTTGTCACATGTCCTACAATAAATACGGATACGCCCAGTCCTTTTGCCAGCTGAAGCAAGATTCCCGTGGACTCTCTGACCTGAGAGACACTGCCCGGTGCTGCAGAGACATTCTCATTGAACATGGTCTGGATAGAATCAATGACGACTGCTTTCGGCTGCTCCTGTCTGATGACTTCTGCAATGGTATCCAGATTGGTCTCACACAGCAGGAGCATATTTGAACCGAAAGAACCGATTCTGTCCGCCCTCATTTTAATCTGCACCAAAGACTCTTCTCCCGAGATATACAGAACCTTATTCCCCTGCTCCGACAGCTGTCGGCATACCTGAAGCAGCAGGGTAGATTTTCCGATACCGGGGTCTCCACCCACAAGAGTCAGAGAGCCCTGCACTATGCCGCCTCCCAGTACCCTATCCAATTCATTGATATGTGTCAGAAGCCTGTCCTCTTCCTTAAGTTCGATTTCCGATAGTACAGAAGGGGCAATCCGCTGCGTCCTCTGCTGCGTCTTGCCTCCTGATACTTTGGAGGAGGCTGTGCTGACAGTCTCCTCCACCATAGTATTCCATTCTCTGCACCCGGGGCATTGCCCCATCCACTTGCCGGATTCGTAACCACAGTTCTGACAAAAATATACAGTCGTCTTTCCTTTTGCCATTGGGTCCCTTTCCTGCTTTCTGTCTTATGCCTGAACGATCTTAACAGATACTTCTCCTGCACTCTGCAGTTCCACGCTTAAGCTGAGCTTGCCGCCGAGTCCGGTCTTCATTGTTCCCACGCTTTCACCTGCTATGAAAACTTCATAATCTGTGTCATCAGTGAGGCCTACGGTAATTTGTGCATCTTCACCTCCCTCTGCCACAAATTCCACGCCATTATCCGTCTCTTTGAAATTCAAGACGCTGGTTCCGGGTACTGATTCATACAGGAACATACCATTCTTCTCCAGCTTAGTAATCTCATAATAAGTCTTTACCTTCAAGAGATCGCCTTCATGCTTGAAGTCTTCTACTTTTGCCTTACTTGCCAATTTATGATTGCCAAAACTGATTGCACCGTCACCCTCATTGCGGAGCAATTCTTCTACTACTGCCATCTTTTTGTCCTCCTGAATATTTGTAGGCTCTAAAGCATCCTACCTATGCTGTATATACAGTATAATATAAAATATGCCTTTTTTCTACAAAATTTTCTTCTGTAAAGTGTTAAATAATTCTTAAGATAATTTTACTCTTTCTTTTACGGTAAAAGTTACTTTTCCGTTCTTAAATCCTGCTGATACTGTATCTCCAGGCTGTACCTTCTTCATCAGAATCTCTTCTGCCAGACTGTCCTCGATAACTGACTGGATTGCTCGCTTAAGTGGACGTGCACCCATCTTATGATCAGAATATTTCTCAACCAGATGCTCTTTCAATGCACCTGTAATCGTCAGGCGAATATCCATCTGTTCCTGACACCGTTTGCATAGACTAGAAGATAGCAGGCTGATGATTTCTTTCATATTCTCTCTGTTTAATTGATGGAACACGATAATATCATCGATTCTGTTGATAAACTCCGGTTTGAAACTTCTCTTAACTTCTTCCATAACAGAAGATTTCATCTTCTCATAATCTTTCTGAGCACTGGACTGTGCTGCAAATCCCAAATTCTTGGGATCTACAATCCGCTGTGCCCCAGCATTGGAAGTCATGATCAATATCGTATTTTTAAAGCTGACCTTTCTGCCCTTAGAATCTGTGATATGCCCATCATCCAGTACCTGCAGCAGGATATTAAACACATCCGGATGCGCCTTCTCTATCTCATCGAACAGTACCACAGAATAGGGATTTCTGCGAACCTTTTCACTGAGCTGACCTCCTTCGTCAAATCCAACATATCCAGGCGGAGAACCTATCATTTTAGATACAGAGTGACTCTCCATATACTCAGACATATCCACACGTATCATGGCTTCCTCTGAACCGAACATGGCTTCCGCCAAAGCTTTGCTCAACTCTGTCTTACCGACTCCTGTAGGCCCCAGAAACAGGAAAGAACCGATAGGACGATTAGGATCCTTAAGTCCTACTCTGCCTCTCCGCATGGCTTTTGCCACAGCTTTCACTGCCTCTTCCTGTCCAATAACACGTTTATGGAGGATATTCTCCAGCTTCAGAAGTTTCTCGCTCTCTTTTTCCGCTAGCTTCTGTACCGGAATTTTGGTCCACATAGCCACTACCTCTGCAATCTCATCTTCGCCAATACTGTACTGCAGAGCTTCTTCCTGTTTCTCTCTGCGGCGGTTAAGCCGTTCATACTTTCTGATCAGTTCATCCTGAATGGACTTAATTTCATTAGCCTGAGAAAAAGCTTCCATACGTATTGCATGTTCCATCTGAGCATCCATCTGCTTAATCTGCTCTAACAACTCTTTCTGCTTCTGCGGCATATCATTTACTTTAAGTCTTGCACTGGCTGCC
>JAFTVH010000129.1 GCA_017465845.1 Lachnospiraceae bacterium
AATCACTTAGACAACTTATTTCTCTTGGAATTTTCAGGGTTGCATTACTGTTTATTTGTCAAGGTACTGTTTGCTGTTGTGTTCCGCAGCAACTCTGTTATCTTATCACAGGTTTTCTGTTTTGTCAACAACTTTTTTAAACTTTTTAAAATTGTTTGTTGCTGTCGGTTATTTTATCTCGCCGCAACAACTCCGTTATGATAACATAGCTTTTCTGCTTTGTCAACAACTTTTTCCTCGCTTTTACAACTTTTTTTCTCGCTTTGTAACAGTTCAGACGGGGTCTGAACCAATGTCAGTTAGTTAAGTTACAAGGTTAAACACCATGTTGAGGGTCTAACCAAATTTTTTCAAAAAATCCCCTAAAAGGGATTGACAAGCAGTCAAAAATGTGCGGCCGCTTTCGCTACTGATTGATTTTTAGAGGTAGCGAAAGCGGCCCTTGAATTGAATGTATAGTCTTTTCAATTCAAGGAGGTACACACTTATGTCGCACGAATCAATCAAAGCTGCCTTTTCAGATGCCGTCAAGCATGTTGCATCCAACATTTCACTCTATGCAGTGAATCCAGACAGGAATCTGACCCGCAACAGAAAGATAGGGGCTGCTAAACTCATTTCTTTCATGGTCTCCTGCGGTTCTTCCAGCACAAAACTGGAACTTCTCGATTTTTTTGGTCTGGATCCAAACGCCCCATCTGCTTCCGCTTTTAACCAGCAGCGGGCAAAACTAAAACCTGATGCACTGGAAGCTGTTTTCCGTCAGTTCAATTCCTCTGTCCTGTCCATGGAAAAAACGCCTGACTATCGTTTCCTTGCCGCAGATGGTTCCACCTTTACTTTTTTCAGCAAACCATCTTTTTCCCCTCCTGAATACTTTGTCTCAGAAGGACATTCGGCAAAAGGATTTTACAGTATGCACTTGAATGTTCTATATGACCTGCAGAAGCATACTTATTCTGACGCCCTGATCCAACCGGTTCACCAAAAGGATGAATTCCGGGCTTTCTGTGACATGGTAGACCGCCACGACCTG
The DNA here is from genome assembly GCA_017465845.1 of Lachnospiraceae bacterium. Taxonomy (GTDB): domain Bacteria; phylum Bacillota; class Clostridia; order Lachnospirales; family Lachnospiraceae; genus Acetatifactor. The sequence continues at coordinate 1,037 of JAFTVH010000129.1, forward strand.
ATGCCTGGTACAAAAGATATCTTTATTGGTGACAGAGGGTATTGCTCTTATAACAACATGGCACATGTCATGGAAAAAGACCAGTATTTTCTATTTCGCACCAAAGACATCCATTCCAAAGGACTTGTTGGAAATTTTGATTTTCCAGATACAGATTCCTTTGATATTCAAGTAAATGTCACTCTGGTCCGCAGTCATAAAAAGGATATCCCGATCAAAGAAGGCTTTTACAAACGCTTTGTAGATGCTGCCGCTTCTTTCGATTACGCTGCATATGGTTCTCTGGACACTTATGACTTGTCGTTCCGGATCGTAAGATTTCCGATATCTGACGGTTCATATGAATGCATCGTGACCAATCTGCCGCCAAAGGAATTTCCTTCTGAACGTATAAAACTTCTATACTATGCCAGATGGGCCATCGAGGGTTCCTTCCGGAAATTGAAATATACAATCGGACTGAGTAACTTCCATGCTTACAGACCAGAATACGTCAAACAGGAAATATGGGCAAAACTGATCGCATATAACATGACGGAAACTCTTATCAACCATACAATAATAAATAAGGGAGACACAAAATACGAATACAAAGTGAATTTTAGCATCGCGGCTCATATTTGCAGAGTCTTTCTCCGTCTGACCACAGAGAAAGACTCCATAGATGTGATGTCCCTGCTCTGCAAAGAATTAATCCCGCTTCGGAATGAACGCCAATATCCCCGATTGAAAACGGCACATTTCCGAAGACCGCGATATTTCATATATCGCGCAGCATAACACAGTTTCATCAACAACTATTTTACCCCTTTTTGAAGCAGATGTAAATCTGCTTGTTTGTCATGCAACTAAAAATCTCCAAACCTATTCCTGTTGAATAAATCCTAAACCCTTCCCCCTAAGCACCTACATTTTGACCGTCGGATTTCTGTTTACAGAAATACAATTCCTTTCGCCTGGCTTTAACTAACTGACATTGCCGTCTGAACTGTTACGTAAGCCGCTAAAATAATGAACTGCCACGATGAAGTGCCGGTTGGCTGTTCAAACCCTGAATACAAGGAGGAAAAGAGATGATTAAGCAGGATAGCATACATGCCATTGCAGTCAAAAGCAGTGGCAGCAAGGAAGAGTTGCCTTCAGAAATATTAACTTCAGAAATCATAGCTTCAGGAATCATGAAAACAGAAGAAGGACATTCCTTTCGTATATCCAAAGAAATGGATTATTCCGATGTCAGTGCGATTGAACTGACCGGTTTCGAGGAAATTGCTGAAGTAACGGAAGAAGGATACATCGTACTTCCCAGAGCAAAGGGCTTTGATGACTATGGTCTGTGCATATTTAATCATCATAAAGAAGATTTTGACATCACTGTCAGCGAATTGAATATGCCCATCTTCGGTGTAAAAACAAAGGATCACTGCTTTCTGGCAGTGGTCAGCGGCATGACCTGGAATTTCAGTATACGCATTGTGCTGAACAACGGAAAATACAGTATTTATCCTACTTTTGACGTGAATGGCGAACAGCCCTATGAGGATTTCTGCATTGAATTTTTCAAGTTATGTGGAAAAGATGATGATTACTCCGGCATGGCCAGAAGATACAGAACCTATCGAATGGAAAAAAAGGAACTGACACCTTTGTCACAAAGGGCTAAGGAGAATCCTTATGTGCATTATGCAATGAATTCCGTTATGATCCGCGTCCGCTGCGGCTGGAAGCCTGCGCCTGCACAGATCCTGCACCAGACTCCGGAGAATGAGCCACCCATGCACGTGGCCTGCGATTTTGACAGAGTAGGGGATATCCTCGATGAATTGAAGGCCCAGGGAGTAGATAAGGCTGAAATCTGTCTCGTAGGGTGGAATGTGAAAGGTCATGACGGCAGATGGCCCCAGGCATTCCCGGTGTGTGAAGAGCTGGGAGGCGAAGAAAAGCTGCGCGTCCTGATTCAAAAAGCGCAGAGCATGGGATACCAGATCACCTGCCATACCAACAGCACGGACCAGTATGAGATTGCCGACTGTTATGATGAGGACAATACCAGAAGGAACAAGGCAGGCGAACCCGTGAGAAATGCTGCCTGGAGCGGTGGTCAGATGTATGATCTGTGCCCTCAGATAGGATATGAACAGGCCAAAGAGATACTGCCTCAGGTGGCAGAACTTGGATTCCGCGGCATCCACTATATTGATGTGTTAGGTGTGGTTTACCCAAGAAAATGTTATCATGAAAAGCATTTCGTCACTTATCCTCAGGCAGTAGAATATGCCGGAAAATTGTGTGAGTTTACCAGAGAGCAGTTCGGCGGCATGTCCTCGGAGGGTGCTTACGACTTCCTGGCTCTTTATCTTGATTTTGGATTGTATATCAGCTTTAATCAGGCAGGAAAAGGAATCTGCGACAGATCGATTCCCTTCTGGCAGATTGTATATCACGGTACCGTGCTCAGCAATCCTTACACCTGCACGGTGAACAGTACCTTCAAGGAACCGGAGAATCTCCTGAAGATGATAGAGTACGGCGGACGGCCTACCTACTACTATTATTCGGCATTCATGAATAATGGGAATAACTGGATGGGCAGTACCGACTGCATCTGTGATACGGATGAACAGCTTAAGGATTCTGTGGCCAGAATTAAAAAGGGCTATGAGGAATACCGGAAGCTGGCGAAGCTTCATACGGCTTACATGGAGAAGCATGAGGAAGTTGGGGAGGGGGTGTTTGAGGTGACTTATTCTGATGGCAGCGTGATCAGAGTGGATTATAATGAGAAGTGTTATGAAATTATAGATAAGTAGTGTAGGAAAAAGCTCTTGATACATTTACAGATGTAGGCTATGGCGGATATCCATCCCATCCTTTTCTGCCCTAAGCTGACGTGTGAAAAGTAACGCCCGACATAAGAAAAAATATTAAATTTTAGCTTCTGTTGACATATATTGGCCCTTTGCGTATAATGATAATAAAGACAGGGAGACCTGCCGAAAATATTGTTCGCCCACCGTTGGCGGCATATAAATGAACGGCCCGAAAATATTGTTCGCTCACCGGAGGCGTCTAATAAATGTCCGGCTCGAAAATTCTTAGCCCTATCGAAAGGTAGGGCTACTTTTATAGGTGAGGGATATGATCTATCAGGAGGGATATGTATACCATATCAAGGTGTTCCCGGTCACGGAGTATTATCTGGACCACATACATACCAGGAATGACAATCCAATCCCGGTGAAGCATTCCATCCACCAGGCTGTCAGTAAAAACATGAAGCAGCTCTGTCAGCTCCATACCAGGGGAAAGAAAGTGGTGTTCCCTGACATAGCGCGCCTGGAAAGGATTATGCTGGAAGAAGTGAATCAAAAATAAAATGAGCGGGAGTACAGTCATCGGACAAAACCGAAAAGCGGTACTCCCATTTTTTGTCTGAATTCAAGGCTTGCGTCGGCTTCCAAGGCTATGTCAACATAGCGGCATATCTTCTGAAGCTCGGCAACTTCGGTGCGGCGCTCTTTGAACTTTGCCATGAGCAGGTTGATCGCCTGTGAGAAAAACGTTCTAAGTCCTCTTCGGCATCTTTTGTCACCACTTGCAATGACTTAGCATTATTATTTGCACCAGTTCTTTTATTATTCTCCCTGAGATGACTTACGATATATATTTTCTATGCAGCTTTTGTATTGGTGTTGAAAAAAATATATTATTTGCATACTAAAGCGTTGAAAAAAATATAATATTCGATGTTTCGAGTATTGAAAAAAATATATTTCTTTAGTAGAATGAATAAAAAGAAGTATAATCATCAGAATATCAATAGATGGAAGGTGAAAATAATGTTTAAAAGAAAAGTATATGAAGAACTCTTGGCATGGAAAAAAGAATGGGATGGGAAGTATGCATGCTTGCTTGAGGGGGCAAGGCGTGTCGGAAAGACAACAATAGCAGAAGAATTTGCTCGTAATGAATATGATTCATATATATTGATTGATTTTTCGAATACCAGTAAGGAAATGATGGATATATTTGACGATATTTCAAAGATGGACCGTTTCTTCTTAAGATTGCAGATGGAAACCGGCGTAGAGCTTTACGAAAGAAAATCGGTTATTATTTTTGATGAGATTCAGTTATTTCCAAAGGCGAGACAAGCGATCAAGCATCTTGTTAAAGATGGGAGATATGATTATATCGAAACAGGTTCGTTGATATCAATAAAGAAAAATGTAAAAGACATCTTGATTCCGTCTGAGGAACATAAAATTCACGTATATCCGATGGATTATGAAGAGTTCATGTGGGCTACAGGAGGCAATCCTAATGTTCTGAATATGGCGTATAAGAGCAATATTGAACTTGGTAATGCAGCAAATCGTAGTGCGATGAGAGATTTCCGTATTTATATGGCGGTTGGAGGAATGCCACAGGCAGTAGAATGCTATATTACTACAAATAATTTTGAAGCCGTAGATAAAGTAAAACGTGAGATACTGGAGTTATATTATGATGATTTAAAGAAGATTGATGCATCCGGTAGGATTACGGATATGTATAAATCAGTTCCATGTCAGCTTGCGGCAAAGAAGAAGCATTATGCAATCACAACAGCAACCGGAAAGCAAAAAACGCGAAAGGACGAGGAGAGACTTTTTGAATTGATCGAATCCGGACTGGTATTGCCTTGCTATAATGTACTGAATCCCAGTGTTTCGTTATCGCAGACAAAAGATATAAACTGTTTTAAATTATATTTGTCGGATATAGGATTGTTTACCACAATGCTTTTTAATGATGCGCAGAATGGTATAGAAGATATTTATAAGAAACTTTTGAGTGATGCATTAACCGCAGATTTGGGATACCTATATGAAAATGTAGTGGCACAGGCAATAAAAGCGAGTGGAAGAGACTTGTATTATCATACATGGAAAAAAGAGGGAAGTACACATTCATTTGAAATAGACTTTTTGATAACATCAAAGAATAAAGTGATTCCAATAGAAGTGAAATCAGCGGCAATAAATAATCATAAATCCATTGATAACTTCGAATTAAAGTACTCGAAGCAGGTGGGAGAGCGTTTTCTTCTGTCACAAAAGGATGTTGGGAAAATAGGGACATTAAAATTAAAGCCAATATATATGGTATTGTTTTTGTTAAAAGATTTGCGGTAACACATTCGCTCTTGCGTTGAAAATCTAAACCCCGGCAAAAAAGTTGACAAACTTGGCAATAAAACAGACGAATTAAGAAGAAATAGTATTTTACAATATATTCAGGCTGCAGAGTTGTAGCCTGAATATTTTTTTCTGATAGGAGGTCTTTTTATGTCACAAAAGCATTATGACGCGGCTGTGCTGGGCGCAACTTTTTTGGGAATCGGCGCCGCACTGAGTCTTAAAAATGTCGTCATTATTGAAAAGGGAGGTCTTGTATCTGAAAGCGGAGAGATATATCCCGCACCTGCCGTATATGTAGCCAGTTCTTACCTGGAGGAAAATCCGATGGATATTTTACTCGTCCCCTACCCACCGCTTCAAGCGCGAAAACGCTAAGCGGTAGGTAGGGGACTTACTTGTGTCAGGTGGAGTATCTGATCCTTTTTATTGATCGAGGCTGCGGCGGCGGTATATTCCTGCAATCGTACTTCTATCCGCTCACCGGCTACCATCAGTGCCGGATGTGTTAAATATATAAAAATATAAGTTAAAGACTTTTGCTTTGATTTGGCTTAATATAAGATTCGAAGAACAGAAATGATAAATAATATTGGGAGTATATGTTAATTATAGCATTGGTGTTATGGTTGACAGGTGAGGAATAAAGTATGCCAGAAACAAGACAAGGTATTACAATAGCCGGAAACATATTAGTAGATATTGTTAAGATGATTGAGAAGTTTCCTGAGAAGAGTATGCTGGTACATATCACAGAGTCTGTCCGTGCAGTGGGAGGTTGCGTACCGAATACAAGTATCAACATTGCAAAGATTGATCCTGACATGAGACTGAAAGCATTGGGAAAAGTAGGCAGTGATGATAACGGCAGATTTGTTGTGAGTGAAATGGAGAAGTATGGCATTGATATCAGTGGTGTTAAGGTTGCTGAAGGTAAGGAAACTTCATACGACGATGTTATGACGGAGAAATCTACAGGGGCACGTACATTCTTTCTGTCATGTGGTATCAATCATGAGTTTGGAATAGAAGATATCGACATAGATGCGTTGGATTGTAAGATATTTCATGCAGGATATATCCTTTTAATGGATGCGTTGGATGCTGAGGATGAGGAATATGGTACTAAAATGGCACGTCTTCTGAAGATGGTGTCGGATAAAGGAATTAAGACTTCTGTGGATGTGGTCAGCGAAGATAGTGAACGCTATAAGGAGAAGATTATCCCTGCATTGAAATATTGTGATTATACGATTATAAACGAGATTGAAAGCTGTAAGGTAACAGGACTTTCGCCAAGGAAAAAGGACGGTTCCGTTCATGTGGAAAATATCAAAAGGACCATGGAAGTATTTATGGAGTACGGTGTACGGGAGAAGGTTATTGTACACTGTTGTGAAGCGGGATTCTTGTTGGATAAAAGTGGGGAATTCGTAGTAGTGCCATCATTGAAACTGCCAAGAGGATATATAAAAGGAAGTGTAGGTGCAGGAGATTCATTTGCTGCTGCGTGTCTTTATGGTATTGATAAAGGGTTTGACAATAAGAAATTGTTGGAGTTTGCTTCGGCAGCGGCAGCCTGTAATCTGGCGGCAAGCGATTCTGTCAGTGGCATGAAGAACAGAAAAGAAATTGAAGCAATGTGTAACACATTTGAAAGAGTAACATTATAGTTGTACAGAAAGATTTACGAGAAATACGGTAAAGCTTATAGAGTGTCAAAAGAGGGGTGATTATTTGGATAAAATCAGAATATATGATGTGATAGAATTTGGTGCAGTTCCGGATGGAAAAACATTAAATAGTAAAGCTGTTCAAGAAGCAATTGATACGTGTGAAAGACAAGGCGGAGGCAGAGTTGTTTTTTCAAAAGGTGATTACGTGCTTTCAACTGTTTTTTTGAAAAGCAATGTTCAGATAGTTGTAGAAAAAGGTGCAAGAATATTAGGCAGTTTAAATTTCTATGATTATGAACCTGATGAACATGTAACGTATTCGTTATATCAAGATGCTTCTCATAGCTATTTTAATTGTTCTATGTTTGTAGGAGTGGAATGTGAAAATATAGCTGTATACGGTGACGGTATTATAGATATGCGCTCTGTTTGGGATGAAGATAATGTGAGGGATATCGTACACCGAGGTGCTAAATGTATTGCATTAAAAGAATGTAAAAATATAGATATACATGGGATTGAAATAAATAATGCTACGGATTTGGCAGTATATTTTGCAGGGTGTGATAATGTGCAAATACATCATTTGAAAATGCGAGTATACATAGATGGAATTTCACCAGACAATAGCAGTAATGTGCATATACATGATTGTGATATAGAAACAGGGGATGATGGCATTGTGTTCAAATCCTCCTATACTTTAAATCGATTGGGAATTTGCGAAAATATACACGTAGAGAATTGTAAAGTTAAAAGTAGATGCTCTGCAATAAAGTTTGGAACAGAGACAAATGGGGGATTCAAAAATATTCGTATCGAAAATGTGGATATTATGGAAACTCGAATTACAGGAATTGCAATCGAAAGTGTAGATGGAGCAATTATAGAGGATATTACAATTAAAAATATAAGTATGCGTAATGTAGGGGCAGCGCTGTTTATTCACTTGGGAAATCGCATGCGTGGTCCAAGTGGGATGGACATTGGAAAAATAGAGAATGTCTTATTAGAAAATATTTATGCGGAGGGACCATATGAGCCATATCAGTGTATTGAATGGAGATATAGTTCTTTTGTAGAAAAGGATACATTACAATACCCATGGCAGATGAAGGTTGGGATTCATGAATATGGAATACCATTTACGTGTAATGTCTGCGGATTAAGGAATATGCCGTTGAAAAATATTTGTTTGCGTAATGTGACATTTATAACACAAGGCGGTGTCAGTGATTATGAGCAGAATGTTCCTGAAGAGGCAGATTCATACCCTGAAATATTTGTTTATGGAAGAACATTACCGGCTCATGGAATATATTTTCGATATATTGATGGATTAGAATTAGAAAATGTGGTAATGAAAACATATCATGATGATGTAAGAGAAGCATTGGTTTTTGATAATGTATCAAATCTGATTGTAAATGAGATTCCAACCTGAGATTTGACAACTGAATATTGTACAGGAAAATGTTATTAGTTTTAATAAGGGAGGTATGAAACATGTTGGTAAATATGAATGATATGCTGAAACCGGCACAAAAAGGAAAATATGCAGTTGGTCTGTTCAATGCAGTAAATCTGGAATTGGCAAGGGGTATCATTGCAGCAGCGGAAAAGACACACTCACCAGTCATTATGGGTACGGCCGAAGTGCTTTTGCCGTATGGACCGTTGGATGAAGTATCTTATTACCTGATTCCTATGGCGAAGAAGGCCAATGTGCCGGTTGTAGTTCATTTGGATCATGGACTTAACAAAGAGACATGTATCAAGGCATTAGAGCTTGGGTTTACATCTATCATGTATGACTGCTCTACAGATCCTTACGATGTAAATGTAGAAAAGGTAAAGGAAATGGCTGAGATTGCCCATGCATATGGAGCGACTATTGAGGGTGAGTTAGGTCATGTAGGGGACAATGAAGGTTCCGCAGAAGGTAGTTCTCAGTTGGCTGATCCGTCCAAGTATTTTACAGATCCTAAGATGGCCAAGGATTTTGTGGAGAAGACAAAGGTAGATGCATTGGCTATCGCAGTAGGTAATGCCCATGGTGCATACAAATTACCTCCTAAACTGGATTTTGAACGTATAGAGACCATTGCAAAAACGGTGGATGTGCCCCTGGTGTTACATGGTGGTTCGGGACTTTCTGATAATGATTTCAAGAAAGCAATCGAACTTGGTATCAGTAAGGTTAATATTTTTACAGATATTAATATTGCAGCAGTAAAGGCTGAGTTTAGAGCATTTAGTTCTATGGATAAGGGTATTACCGATCTCATCCCGGCGGCTGTTGAAGCAGTCGAGCAGGAAGTAGTAAAGAAATTGGAACTGTTCAGTTCCACGGGTAAAGCACGGCAGACAGTTGGATTGTCTGATTCATATAAAGAACCAATTTGATACATTACTGTTTTACGGATGTTTTATATGCAGTAGGTGAAAGACCGGTAAAACGTTTAAACATTCGGGTAAAATGATGAATACTTGAAAAGCCAAGAGCCTCGGAAACCTGGGTAATATTATAGTTACCCTCACGGATGAGTTTCTTGGCTTCTTTCATTTTTAAGTCGATCCAGTAGTTGATTGGACTTGTACCGGTACCTTCTTTGAAAATGCGGCACAGATAGGTACGGCTTAGTGAAAAGTGTTCACAGATAAGGGGCAAGGAAGGTGTACCGGTAAGATTTTCTGCAATAAAGCTTTCAATAGAACTGACAAGAGAGCTTTCTGCAATATGCCGGGATGTCTTCGTGTGCTGCATTGCCTGCACGGAGGTAACATCACTGCGAATGAGAGAGAATAAAAACTCCACCAGATAGCATTGCATGAGCTGCACAGAGCCGGGAGCTGCAGCAGAGAAGTCCAGGGGAGATTTATTGCTGAAATCACCGGAAATGGAGCCCATGGCATTATTGGATTCTTTAAGGAATAATGAAAGTATCTTTTGGGAGGACTTTTCCAGGTTGAAAATTTTTCTGTTAAAAAAGGACATAAGGGGACTGTTGCATGCAAAGGAGACAACCACAAGATTGCTGCTGTCTTTATGATTGGCAATATGGGAGTGGGGCTCCATGGGAGTATGGAATATGACCTGCCCTTTTGATAATTCAATGCCGACACCGTCTACAATAGCATTGATACGGCCGTCATCCACGTATACCATTTCCCAAAAATCATGTTTTTCAGATGGATGGTAAAAGGTCTTATCGAATTCAAAATAATAGACGGAATGAAAACCGGTAATTTCGATCTCAGGTTTGATAGGGACAAATTTAAAATCCATAGAAGCCTCCGACAAGTATGTATAATGGTAACAGTTCAGACAGCCGGCACCGCGCAGCCAAAATCGCACTGAAGTGCGATTTTGCAAGACTTGCGTGCGCCAAAATGCGCTTTTAGCGCATTTTGTGTGCATATACGTAACAGTTCAGACCCCGTCTGAACTGTTGCGTATAATGTGTTAAATATGTAAAAAAATAGGACAAAGACTTTTACATAATTTTAGCATAATATAGCTATGTAAGCAATAATTATCATAAAAAATAATCAGGAAGATATGTTAATTATTTGCCGTAGTATATGATAAAAATATAGCAAGAAGGGAAGGTCAATCATGAATTTTTTGACAACTGTAGAAGGAAGTTTATTGGAGGGATTTTATCCGAAAGGATGGGATATGGCTAAGATCGATGCCTGCTGTGAAAAAGGTGTTGCAAGAGAGGATTTTTGGCATAAGGATTTTCGTCCTATAGAATGTGATAATATTAATGATTTTGATACACTAATGGGACATGAGATTGCACTGCAGATTAAGCTTGCAAAAGATGAAGGTAAGAAGCTCGCTATGATTTTACCGGTAGGACCAATGGGTATGTATAAATGGGCAGTGTATTTCCTGACTGCATGGAAAGTTGACTGTAAACATGTGTATACTTTCAATATGGATGAATGGTCTGATGGAGAAGGAAATACTCTGGCTTCTGATAATCCGGCATCTTTTGAATACAGCATGAAACAGGCATTCTTTGATAAGTTGGGAGAACTGACTGTACCTGAAAATCAGAGAAACTTTGCTACAAAGGAAAATCTCCCTACATATCCGGGTAAGATTGCCGCTTTAAAAGAAGAAGGCGCAAAACTGGTACTGGTATTTGGCATTGGAAGAATGTGCCATATTGCTTTCTGGGAGCCACATTTTGCAGAGGATTATGCATCTGAGACAGAATGGAAGGCTGCTCCTTATCGTATCGGTGCGAAGCTTCATCCGCTCACTATTGAGCAGAACGCGCTCACCAGTTTTAAGAGCCGAACTACTTTAGTTCCATGTCGGGCAAATACCATAGGTCCGGGTCTCTTTTTGCAGGCAGATTACATCATCGGTGGTGCAGATGGGACACTTGGCAGAGGAATGGGATGGCAGGGGATGAGTTTCCTGACTACTTTGCATTATGGACCGGATATGAATATTACTTCTACATACATGCCTACATTGCCGGGCAAATTGTTCTATTTGAAAGAACTGGCAGGTCCGTTGGTGGCAGAGTGTAATTAAGAAGTCACGGAGGGTAAGATAATATGTATACAGTTTTGGTTATTTCCTGCCACCCGGATGATGTGGAAATCGCTTGCGCCGGTACATTGCTTAAGTGTAAGGAACGTGGAGACAGAGTAGTAGTCTGCCATCTTTGCAGCGGTGATAAAGGGCATGAGATTATTCAACCGGATGAACTTTCTGCTATGCGTGCTGAGGAGGCAAAGAAGGCAGGTGGTCTTGGTGGTATTGAAGTTATGTATGGCGGTTTTGATGATCTGGAGATTTATGATAATAATAAGGAATCAAGGGACAAGGTGGTAAATGTCATTCGAAAAGTAAATCCGGATTTTATCATTACCCATGATCCGGATGATTATATGCCGGATCATAATGCTGTTTCAAAGTTGGTGTTCGATGCTTCTTTTGCGGCCACGGTGCCTCATTATATTACAGAAGTTCCACAGGCAGCAAAACTGGTACCTATTTATTACATGGATACTCTTTGCGGAGTGAATTTCAATCCTACAGAGTATGTGGATGTGACAGAGTATATCGATCAGAAAATTGAAATGTTAAACTGTCATGAATCACAGATTGTCTGGATGAGAGAGCATGATCACATTGATTTCCCTGATATGGTAAAGACATGCTGCAGATACCGTGGATTTCAGTGTGGTGCAGATTATGCAGAAGGATTCCGCCAGTGTCAGGTTTACCTGAAGGGAACAACGAAGCGATTATTACCATAAACAGTGGGATAAATATAATAAAATCAAAAATAATCCCCTGTTTGTGGAAGGCGGTGCTATGGAAGGGCATAAGACAATTTATTTTCTGTTGGTAACGCCTGTCACTTTCACACATGTTGACGGATGACGATGCCTTGTGCTATGATTAACTGTAAGAAGTGAATTATGCTTAATGGGGTAGGAGACTGACATGAAAAAGCACAAAATTCTAAAAACAGTAGGAATCATAGTCGCATGCATCGTATTATTTATGGTAATTATCAACATCATCCCACCTGCCCAAAATGTAGAGAACAACCCATTCGTTGTAGGCAAAGGGGAACTTCCCCTGATTGCCGCGCACAGGGGCGGCGGAGATAATAACCCGGAAAATACAATGCTTGCCTTTCGGGAGGCCGTAAATACAATCGGTGTTGACATTATCGAAAGTGATCTGTATTTAACGAAGGACGGATATCTGGTGTATAACCACGATTCCTATATCGATGAGACCTGCAATATTAACGGCGACTTGTCCTTAGACGAGGTGGAAGAGCTCTGCGAGAATAAAGAAAACAGACACTATATCGAAGATATGACACTTGCAGAACTGGAACAGTATAATTTCGGCTACTATTTTGAAGATGAGAACGGTGAAAGAATTTATAAGGATGTAACCGATTTAGAAGGTACGGGACTGCAGATTGCCACAGTGGACAAACTATTCGAAGAGTTTTATGAGGCCAATCCGGATCTGATGTTCATTGTAGAAATCAAGAACAGTGGTGATAGGGGCTATGAAGCATGCCGCATCTTAAGTGAGACCTTGGACCAATATCCGGGCTACAGAGACCGGATTGTTGTGGGTACCTTCCATGATGAAATCGAAGTGGAGTTAAAGACCAAATATCCCGATCTGATGAGAGGGGCGCCCACCGGAACCGCTGCGAAATTCATTATTACCCAGTTTTTGGGCGTGAATATTTTCGATAACAGTGATTTTGCATGTCTGCAGATTCCGACAAGCTATGATCTGGGAATTGAATTACAGTTAGATAAAAAGACAATTATTAAAAGAGCGCACAGGAGAAATATTGCAGTTCAGTACTGGACGATTAATGATGCAGATGAAATGCGTGAGTTGATAGAGCTGGGATGTGACTGTATTATGACAGACAATCCGGAATTGTTGAGAAGTGTTTTGGAAGAATATAAGTAAAATAAAATAAGCACCCAACTTGATTTTTGCCTCAAGTTGAGTGCTTTCTCATTAGGTTCTAAATGTGTCCCGGATGATTCAGTGATACTATGGTTCATTCGGCAATCTACACAGTGACTAAAAAGGTCCCGGTACCTTTTCCAAATAATTTCACTGTCAGATTCCGGACAAACACAGCAATTGATTTGACACGGTAATTACTGGGTCATTGTATCGTATGCAGTCTGAGCCATCTCAACATAACGGTCAACACCCATTGCGGTGAGCTCCTTGCAGAAATCATCCCACTCGGACATATCTCTTGTTCCCAGGATAAACAGTGCGATATTAGAGTTGACACTGTCAACGATCAATTCTGTACCCCGACGGAATGGAGGCAGCAGAAAGCAGTCTCCGGGAAAGAAGAATTGGCGCAGCAGCGCAGCTAAGGAAGTTTAATTGTTCTGGCTATTTAGCTTTCTCTGTATTTTCAGAATTTCATCTGTATCAGGCATAAAGGGTGGCAATGTGTTTTCCATTCCCAGTGCCGCATATTTGGAACCTGCATAATTGTGATAAGCAAATATATTAACAATCTGAAAATTTCCCGTGCAAAGGAGCTTCTCTCCTCCGGTATGTATACGGTGACACAGGCAGCAGAAATGTCCGGTTATACCGATGTAAGCCATTTCAGCAGAGAATTTAAGAAGGCTACGGGGGCAGCTCCGTCAATGATGATGTCTTCACAGCCGGAAATTTAGAAATATTTTGAGTCGGGTGTTATGATCGGGGCAGTCAAAGGGTGATTGCGCATGAATCTGAAAAATTATCCGCCTATCCGCTTTTGGATTTCGTGTATATACAAAAAGAAGTCGGAATATACTATATAGCAATCTAAGGAATGTTTTATTTATAAAAATTTCGTTGCCTGTAACAGAGTG